>NZ_JAHBAJ020000010.1:0-27163 GCF_018390775.2 Sesame phyllody phytoplasma
ATTCATGCTCAAAATGTTCAATTCATTAAATTGGCTCATGCAGGTTTACAAAAAAAAATATCTAAAACTATCCAAAGTTTAAATAAACAGATTTTAGATTTAATAGTGAGTATAGAAGTAAATATAGATTATCCAGAATGGGCGCCCAAGAGGCCTAAATATCGAGTGATTTAACCAATCACCAGTGGCGATAACACTGAAAGGTTAAAAACGGTTCTTAAACGAAAGAATAAGTAATTACAGCAGTTATTAAAAGCGGGGGTGCGATGAAGTAGTTAGTCAAGAAGACTCCGCCACCAAATGATTCTAAGGATAAGCTTGAAAAGGCCTAAGAAAAAAAAGAAGATGTAAATAAGCTAACCTGTCTCGCAAACTACTGAAACCGAGCAGTCCAGAGCCTATCAATATTATATTCTGGTATTGGATAGTTTATCAACGAAAAAAACCTGGAATCTCACCATTGAAAAATGGTCATTTCACCTAAGGAATCAAGGTTGATATTTAGAGTAACTGGGAGAATCCTAAAGGCAAAGTTATTAAATTAACCGATATAATGAGATAAAAATTATTAGGCCCAAGGATAAAGCGACTTTTTAGTAGTCGAAGGAGCAAAACTTTATCTGGAAAAGATAAAGAAAATCGCCCTTCCAGGACGAAGGTTAATTACCTTCATAGGGCGAAAGAAGTCAGTAATTTATTGCAACTAATGAATGCAACTAATAAAGTGATGGACACCAAATTAGTGCTAAAAAGAGGATAAATTATGGCAAGCCGGATGCTTGGAAACTTGCTTGTCCGGTTTAGATGGGGGCTGTTTGTAATAGATATCAAAAATACCAATTTTGATATTAAAACGCAAATATTCTATCCATATATGATGATATACCGACTGTTACTAATAATGTTATTTTACCTCAAACTGAATTTTTAATTAATAAATTAACAAAAATTTTGGATAATTCTAGTAAAACTCGTTTTCTTAAAGAAGGTATTAAAACTTTAATTTTAGGTAAACCTAATGTAGGAAAATCTAGTCTTTTAAATAGTTTTTTAGGAGAAGAAAGAGCGATTGTTTCTGATATTCCAGGAACTACAAGAGATTTTTTGGATGTTTATGTGAATGTTAATGGTGTTAATTTGCGTTTAATTGATACAGCTGGCATTCATCATACTGAAGATTATTTAGAAAATTTAGGAGTTAATATTGCTAAAAAATTTATTAATGAATCTGAATTAATTTTATTATTGTTAGATGTTAATAATATTTTGGAACCTGAAGATATAATTCTATTAAATATGACTAAAAATAAAAATAGAATTATTGTAGGAAGTAAATCAGATTTGCCAATTAAGATGAAATTATCATCTGAATTTAAATCACAAATTGTTTTTGTTTCTAATCATACACAAGAAGGGATTGAAAATTTAAAAAAACAAATTGTAACAAAATTTAATTTGCAAAATATTCAAGAACAAAATTTTGATTATTTGTTTAATCTTCGACAAGTTAATCAACTTAAGCAAGCGGTTTTAGCTTTGGAAAATATTTTATCCGATGTAAAAAGGAATATGCCTATAGATATACATGTGATTCATTTAAAAGAAGCTTATCAATCTTTGGAAAGTATCTTAGGTAGTAATTTACAAGATGATTTAATTAATGAATTATTTTCTAAATTTTGTTTGGGTAAATAATTTTTATTATTTATATATTTTATTTTTTTAAAAATTTTTTTAAGATAAAAAAATATTTTTTCTTTTATTATTTGATTTAACATTAATTTTTTGGAATATTTTTATCAAAATATAATTACATTTTTTAAAGGATTGGATATATGATATGATTGAAATTGAATATCAACAAAATCATCAAAAACAATTATTTCCTAATAATATTACTGTTAATAAGATTATCACTTCTAATAATTTGGAATTTTTAAATAATTTTGAAAATTTACCGATAGCAGCTTATTTTAATAATAAGTTAATTACTTTAGATAAGCCTTTAACTGAAGATGGTTTGTTAAATATTATTACCATATCCGATAGTATCTCTTGGTCTATTTTAAATAATAACAGCGCTTTAATTATGGCTAATGCTATTTTTCGTATTTATCCTAATTCATTATTAGTTAATAAGTCTATAAATCAAGAAGGATTTTATTGTGACATTGATCTAGTTAATAATATAATTTCGGAACGAGATTTTGAAATTATCGAAAAAACTATGATTAATATTATTCGAGAAAATTTACCTATTTCTGAAAAAGAACTATCTATTTCAGAGATTAAAGATCTATTTAAATTTAATCATTATAAATTGCATGCATTGCAATCTATTCAACCTTCGCAAAAGTTATTTTTATATCAACGAGGTAATTTTTTAGATTTTTGTAAAGAAAGTGAATATTTTCCTAATATTAATATTAATCGTTATTTTAAAATTTTAAAAACATCTGGTGTTTATTGGCAAGGAAATTCTAAAAATAAAGTTTTGACTCGTATTTATGGAGTTGCTTTTTTTAGACAACGCGATTTAGCTAATTACTTAAAAACTTTGGAAGAAAGAAAAAAAAGAGATCATAAATTTATAAATAAAGAACAAAATTTTTTTATGTTTTCTTCATCTGTGGGAGCTGGTTTGCCTTTTTGGTTATCAAAAGGAGCAACTATTAGGCGTATTATCGAAAGATACATTGTCGATAAAGAAATATTATATGGCTATCAACATGTTTATACTCCAGTTGTTGCTAATGTTTCTTTATATAAAACATCTGGTCATTTAGAATTATATAAGGAAGATATGTTTCCGATTATGCAATTGCAAGATGGTGAACAATTAATTTTACGACCTATGAATTGCCCTCATCATATGGAAATTTTTCGTCAAAAAATTCATAGTTATAAAGATTTACCTCTAAAAATAGCTGAATTAGGCCTTTTACATCGTTACGAACCTTCTGGAGCTGTTTCAGGTTTAGAAAGGGTTCGAGCTATGTCGTTAAATGATGCTCATATTTTTATTACGCCAGAACAAATTAAACAAGAATTTGTTGAAATCATTAATTTAATCGAAGAAGTTTATAAAGATTTTGGAATTAAAGATTATTATTTTAATTTGAGTACCCATGATCCTTCTAAAAAAGATAAATATTTTGATGATCCAAATATGTGGTTAAATTCTGAAAAAATTTTAAAAGATATTTTAAATGAATTAAAATTGAATTATAAAGAAAAAATTGGTGATGCTGCTTTTTATGGTCCTAAATTGGATGTGCAAGTATTCACGGCTTTAAATCATGAAGTAACTTTATCAACTATTCAATTAGATTTTTTATTGCCTAAAAGATTTAATTTATCTTATATAGATCATAATAATCAAAATAAAACACCTGTAGTGATTCATAGGGCTATTACATCTACTATAGAAAGATTTACTGCTTATTTGATAGAACAAAATAAAGGTGTTTTTCCTTTATGGATTGCACCTGTACAAGTTATCATTATTCCTATTAATAATATGTTGCATATCGATTATGTTAAAAAAATTCAAAAAGAAATGATACAACATAATTTAAGAGTTGAGATTAATGATAAAGAATATACTTTTAATTATAAAATTCGTGCTGCTTATTTAGCAAAAATTCCTTTTCAAGTTATTATTGGTGAACGCGAAATACAAAATAATAATTTACATGTTCGCCAATATAATAATCCAGAAAAACGTAATATGTCTATGATAGATTTTGTTAAAATGTTGACAGATTTGATTAAAAATAAAAGTTAATTTTATTTTTTTGTACAAGTTATATTGAAAAAATATTATAAATTGCATTATAATGAATTCGTACTTTATGTGTTTATTTATTATTAATGCTTTAATTTATTTAAAAATTTATTATAATGATTATGTTAAGTTATTGCATACAAAAATACATATCATTTTGTTATTTTATAAATGTCTTTGAATGAATAATTATTAAAAGAAATTTATGTAGATATCAATAAAGTGATTTTATTTATTTTTGTGAAAGTGTAAGATTAAATAGTAAGATCGATTAAATTAAATAATGTGAAAACTTAGCAAGAAGTTATTTGCGAAATTAATAAGTTGATGAAAATAATTAAAATTTTAATAATTTAAAAATTTTAATTTTAGCTATTTTTTTGTATTTAATGAAATTTTATATCTTAGAATTTTTAGTAGTTTATAATTAATTTAATAATTAATGAATAATTATAGGTGCACTTGCCTTTTGAAAGGTAGAAATTTTAAGACATTAAATTAACTACATTATTAAAATAGTTATATTTATAATATTTATAATTTTTAACTTACTTTTTTGAAATAACTAAACTTATGCATATTTAAAAGTGAATTATTTTTTAAAAATTAAAAATGTTAATCCTTTTTAAAGATTTTATTAATAAATCAATGTATGGAAATTGTTATTTAGATTATTTTTGAGTGTAAGTTATTAAAACTATAATAAAGCATGAATTATAAATATTATCGTTAAAACTTGTTAATTTATCCTAATTATATGTAAAAAAATTTAAATTTGATTGCTTAAGAATAAAAGGAGAAATTTATGACAAATTTTTTAATTCAACCCTTAAATGATTATGTTGTTTTGAAGCCAAAATTTCAAGATGAACGTACTTCTTCTGGACTTATTATTAGCACTAACCCTCGTAAAGAAGATTCTTTAGGTATTGTAATTAGTTATGGCCCACAGGTAACTAATTTAAAGGTTAATGACGTAGTGGTTTATAAAAATTATTCTGGAGAAAAATTACAATTACAAGAAGAAGAATATTTAATTGTTAAATCAGAAAATATTATTGCCAAAATGAGTACATCAAAAGAAGTTTAAATATTTTGTATTATCTAATAAATAAAAACCAATAACCAGCGTTGTGATTAATCAACAAAGACAAATCTAAAATTATTCCTTTCTGCGGAGAAAAAAGTTTTTATTTTATATTGTTAAAGTAAATCTTATTAATAGAACTTTAAGTAGCAAAAACTAATGATCGATAACCTATTTAAAGGTAAAGATAAACAAATTTTGGTATTATATAGAGGAATTGTCATTAGTAAATGAGACGAATCAATCAGTTTACGACATTACCCAATTTAAAAAATTAATAACGATAAGAATAAACAATTAACTAGTGGTAATACCCAGTGAGTCCTGTAAAGAGGATAAATTATGGCAAAACGGATACTAGGAAACTTTCTTATCCGGTTTAGATGGGGGCTATTTGTAATAGATATCATAAAAAACCCCATCCTAATGTTGAAACACAAATAATCTATCTATATATAATATTCATTATTGATAAACTTTTATTTAATTTTTGAATTATATTTAAAAAATGGAACGATTTAATTTGTATAGAAAAAAAGGAGTATTAAATGACTATGGCAAAACAAATTATTTATGGCGAAATAGCAAGAAAAAAAATTTTAAAAGGGATAGATTTATTAGCTAATACAGTTAAAATAACTTTAGGACCGAAAGGTCAAAATGTTTTATTAGAGCAAAAATATGGTAGTCCGTTAATTATTAATGATGGCGTTACTATTACAAAGGAAATTAGTTTTAAAGATGCTTATCATAATGCTGGCGCTAAAGCTATATGCGAGATAGCTACTCGAACTAATGATGCTTCTGGAGATGGCACAACTACAGCTGTTTTATTAGGTCAGAGTATGATTCGTAAAGGTTTTGAAGCTCTTGACACAGGCGGTTTTAAAGGTGTTCTTTTGAAACAAGGAATTTTAGAAGCTTCTCGTGTGGTAGCTCAGCAACTTTTAGCTAAATCTCGTTCTGTTAATACCCAAGAAGAGATTGAAAATGTGGCTACTATTTCATCTGGTAGTGCGGAAACAGGAAAAATTGTAGCTGCTGCTATTGAAAAAGTAGGCAAAACAGGAGTTGTTAATGTAGATGAATCTAAGAGTTTTGAAACTGTATTGGATGTTGTTGAAGGTATGCAATTTGATAAAGGTTACGTTTCACCTTATTTCGTTGTGAATAAAAAAGATTCTTTAATAGAATTAGAACAGGCTGCAATTTTGATTACCGATCATAAGATTAATAGTATATTTGAAATTAATCGTATTTTAGAATATTCATTAAGTAATAGAGTTCCTTTGTTGATTATTGCAGAATCTTTTGATAATGAAATGGTAAGTATTTTAGTTGCTAATAAAAAAGGTAATTATTTAAATGCAGTTGCAGTGGAAGCTCCAAGTTTTGGTGATCATCAAAAAGATTTATTACAAGATATGGCTATTTTAACTCAGGCTACTTTTATTTCTAAAGATTTAAATATGAAATTAAAAGATGTAGATGAAAAATTTTTAGGTAAAGTTAATAAAGTTATTATTAAAAAAGGTAGTACTACTTTGGTAGTTGATAATAAAACTTCTGCTTTAGAATCACGTATTCAAGAGATTAAGTCTCAAATTACGAATATTAAATCTATGAAGGATTTTAATCAACATGATTTAAATAATTTGACTAATAGATTAGCTAAATTAACTGGTGGTATCGGAATTATTCATGTAGGAGCGACTACTGAAACAGAATTAAAAGAAAAAAAGTTGCGTATCGAAGACGCTTTAAATGCAACTAAAGCCGCTATTGAACAAGGTATTGTTCCTGGAGGAGGAAAAGCATTAGTAGAAATTTATAAAACTGCTTTAAGTCAGTTAAATTCTACCAATGAAAGTGTTCGTAAGGGTTATAGTATTGTTTTAGAAAGTTTGTTAGAACCTACTAAACAAATTGCTACTAATGCAGGATTTGATGCTTCTATGATTATTCAAAAACAATTAGAACAAAAAGAAAATTTCGGTTTTAATGCTGAAACGGGTCAATTTGTAGATTTAGTAAAAGATGGTATTATGGATCCTACGGCAGTTACTAGACAAGCTGTTTTAAATGCTGCTTCTATTGCATCTGTAATGGTAACTACTGGAGCCGCTGTAGTTGAAGAAGTATTAGAAAAAAATTATCAAAATATCGATAGTATGAATAATGATTTACTTTAATATTTAAATAAATTAATTTATATTTCTTTAAAAATTAATTCATTACATCAAAAAAACTTATTTGTTTTTTTGTAATATGAATTAATTTTTTTTTATATAAAAATATCAAAAAAATGTTAGAATTTTTATTGATATTCAAACAAATGAATAAAGATTATTAAAAATTTAAAATTTTTTGATTTTTATTCAATTAAGAAGGTATAAAATCAGTTTTATGAAATTAATTTTTAAGTATATTATGCGTTATAAAATGATACTTTTTTTAAATGTTGTGGCAGTTTTGTTTATAGCGAGTGGTGAAATTGGAATTCCTTTGATTATAGGTCGTTATGTCATTGATAATCCTGTTTCTTCGCAAAATTTTTTATTTATTACTTGTGCTTTATTATTATTGGTTTTATGCGCTATTATTGGTAATTTAATTATTAATTTTTGTTCTGCGAAAACAGCATCTTTAGTTTTTAAAGATTTGAATACAGATATTTTTGAAAAAATTCAAACATTTTCAATTATAGAAATGAAAAAACTCGGTGTACCTTTGTTAATGAATTGTAGTATTACTTGTGTCGGCCAAATTGTTAATTTTATGGCTAGCCTTTATAGAGCTTTAATTGTAGCTCCTATTATGTTAATTATTAGTTTGATTTTGATCAATCGTATTTATATGGTGTTTTCCTATATTGTTTTAGCTATTATACCGTTTTTAGTTATTATTTTTGTTTGTATTATTTTTAAAAATTATTTTTTATCTACCCAAAAACAAAAAGTTTTAGAACAAATAAATTCAAAATTACGTGAAAATTTAACTGGTATTAAAGTTATTAAAACTTTAAATACAGAAAATTATGAATGTTCTAAATTTAATGCTATAAATTCTCAATATGCTTTTTTAAATATTAATTTATTTAATTCAATTTTTTCAATGGAACCTTTATTTTATTTATTATTAAATATTTCTATTATTTTTACTACTGGATTTGGTGCTTACATTTTAAAATTAGGTATGCCAACTGATTTTCATTTAGGTGGTCTCTATAATTGTATTAATTTGCAATATCATATACTTTATTCGATTTTAAATTTTTTATTATTATTTACTATGTTTCCTAAAGCTTTAGTATCATTAAGAAAAATAGAACATTTATTAAATACTAAATCTGAAATTAAAAATAATTTACAATATAATTTTGATTTACCTAAGCCTATTGTAAGTTTGGAGTTTAAAAATGTTGATTTTAGATATGATCAAAATGATAAATTGATTTTATCAGATATTAATTTTAAAGTTCATTCTTCAGAATTAATTGCTTTGGTTGGTTCTACGGGTTCTGGAAAAAGTACTTTAATTAATTTGATTCCTAGGTTGATAGATCCTACTAAAGGTTGTTTGTTAATTAATGGAGTAGATATTAAATTATATAATTTGACCTCTTTAAGGGATAAGATTGGTGTAGTTTCTCAAAAAAATATTTTATTTAAAGGTACTATTTTAAGTAATTTAGCTTTTGGAAAATCGAATGCAGATTCTGAAGAAATTTTGGAATTTGCTAAAATAGCTCAATCTTATGATTTCATTAATAAAACTAAAGGAAAATTACAAGAACCAGTTAGCGAATTAGGTTCTAATTTTTCTGGAGGACAAAAACAAAGATTAGCTATTACTAAAGTTTTATTAAAAAAACCCGATATTTATATTTTTGATGACTCTTTTTCTGCTTTAGATTATCAAACTGATTTAACTATTCGTCAAAATTTAAGTTATTTAAGAAAAGATTCTATTATTATTATAGTAGCTCAGAGATTGAGTTCTATTTTGAATGCTGATAAGATTATTGTTTTAGATGATGGTAGAATTATTGATATCGGTAAGCATGAGGAGTTAATGCATAGGTGTCAAATTTATAAAAATATTGCATTTTCGCAAAAAATAAAAGAGGTTCTAAATTGAAAAAAATATTTTATTTTTTAAAACCTTTTCGTAAAGAAATTTTTATTAGCATTTTTTTGATTTTTTTAGTGGCTGCTATAGATGCTTTTATTGTGATTTTTGAAGGTAATGTTATTATTAATTTTATTCAAAATAATTTTAAGAATAATTCGAAAATTATCTACAAAGATAATATTATTCTTGATTTTCTTCGTAAATATTTTCTAAGTTATTTTAAAAATATATCGGAATATATGGGTTATATCTTTCTTTTATTATCTATTAATTTGTTATTATATATTTTGTGTATCATAGCTAGATTTATTTATAATAAATTAATTATTGTAATTATTCATAAATCTGTTAAAAATATTAGACAACGTGTTTATCAAAAGATGTTAAGATTACCTATATCATATTTTGAAAATAACACTATAGGTAATATTATGAGTATTGCTATTAATGATTTGGAAACAGTTTCTAATGGTTTACAACAATCTTGTGTAGCTTTTGTTCTTTCTTGTTTTAGTATTTTGATGATTATTTTTATTATGTTTTGGGCAAATGTAAGATTCGCTTTATTAATTTGTTTAATGATACCGAGTTCTTTATTTGTGATTTGGTTAATTAATAAAAAAGCTCGTTCAGTTTTTATTCAAAGATTTGAAAAAACAGGAGAATATTTTGGTTTTTTACAAGAAAAATATACCGGACATAAAGAGATTATTTTATATAATCAACAAGCAAATAATATTAATGATTTTCAAAATTTAAACAAACAATTATCTTCTACTATTTTTAAATCTAATTGGATTTCTGGATTAGTTATGCCTATTATTAATAGTTTTACTTATATTGTGATGACTTTTATTGTTATATTAGGTTATTTTTTGTTAAATTATCAAGATACGGAAATACCATATTTATTATTTAAATTGGGATTTGGCACTATTCAATTAGGAATGTTTCAATCATTTATGAAATATATTTGGCGTTTAGGGAATCCATTAAGAGATTTAAGTCAGATGTTTGTCATTTTACAATCTACTTCTTCTGCTGCTAATCGTGTTTTTACTTTTTTATCCGAAAGTGAAGAATTAGATGTAAAAAACGATTTAACTCTTCCTTATGTAGAGGGTTTTGTTAAGTTTTCGCATGTTAATTTTCAATATCATATTGATCAACCTATTCTTAAGGATGTTAGTTTTGAGATTAAAAAAGATCAAATGGTCGCTATTGTTGGCCCTACAGGGTCTGGAAAAACTAGTTTAGTTAATTTATTGGTTCGTTTTTATGATTTAACTTCTGGAAAGATTACAATTGATGGAATAGATATTTCTACTATTAAAAAAAGTGATTTACGTAAAATTATTGGTATAGTTGTTCAAGATTCATGGTTGTTTCGTGGTACTATTATGGATAATATTCGTTATGGTAATTTTAATGCTACAGAAGAACAGGTAGTGCAAGCCGCTAAACAAGTTAATGTTCATGATTTTATCATGACTAAACCAGATGGTTATTATACTATGATTAACGAAGAATTAGATAATATTTCCCAAGGAGAAAAACAATTAATTACTATCGCTAGAACTTTTTTAAATAATCCTTCTATAGTTATTTTAGATGAAGCTACTGCTTCTGTTGATACTCAAATAGAAATTCTTTTTCAACAATCTATGCAAAAATTATTGAAAAATAAAACTTCTTTTGTGATTGCTCATCGTTTATCTACTATTATAAATGCAGATGTTATTTTAGTTTTGCAAAATGGTTTGTTAGTTGAGAAAGGTAGTCATCAAGAATTACTTGCTAAACAAGGTTTTTATTATAATTTATATAATAGTCAATTTAAATAAAAATTAATTTTATTTAATATATAGATATATCAAATTCTAAGATCTTATTTTTTTCAAGTTTATTTTTAAGATTATTTGAGTTATAATATTAGTGGGTAATTTGTTTTTTTGATAATGAAAGATAGAAGACCCAAAATTTAAATTAAAAAAATATACTTTATCAAAATTAAGAATTTGAAAAAATGAAAATTTAAAAAACTTGAAAATTTACGAAATAAAATTTTAAATAATATAAAAATTTAATTTATTGTAATTATTTTATTTGAATGCAGTAAATGTTGTAAAAAAATTAAATTAATGAATAAGGGGTTAACTATATTTGAAAAAACCATTAAATTTTAATAAAAAATTTATAGGTTTGTCTCTTTTGATATTTTCTGTTTTAATAGTCCCTTTGATCATGTTTTGTTCCGGTGTTTTTGAAAATTCATATGAAGTTGGTTCATCAGAAGATATAAACTTAGAAGGCGAATCTATTTTGGATTCTCCAGAATTAACACAATCACAGGATAAGGTGCGCAAGTTCGGGCGTTTAATTTAGGAGATTATGGTCCTCCTAGCATAGGGATAGCATGCTAAGCCGTTGAATTTACCTGAGAATGAAAATTCATTAAGGGAAAATAGCATATTCAAGAAGCATGATTATTTTTAATATAATGTAAACATTTATTAAAATTATATGCAAGGCGAAGTTAAAATAAGCATGAAGTTTTTCTTGAATTAAAGCTACAAATTAAATAAATCAGCAAAATATGTTTATTCTTAAAAAAATATTTTGAATTAATTATTTTTTGTTAATGACATATTTAGCGCGTTAATTGTATTATCTTTATCTTACAATTAAGTTCTATCCGTGAAAAAATATGATTTATTTTTAAAACGTATTTTTTTAACGTTTTTCGTATATTTTTACAAATATAAAAATATAATGAGATGATTTATTTAAAGCCATGCGATCTTTAACACTTACCAATAATTAAATAGCTACCTTGGATAAGTTTCTTATAAAAATGTAATTAAGATTTTTTTACAAATATCTTTTTTTAATAAGGTATTTATTAATTTAGATTTGAGCATTTATGCCCAATCATTTTTATTCATCTTAGATATTTTATAAATGCTTACAGAGTTTTTGGGCGCAAAAGATGCGCATAATTCCGCTATTTAACGCATAGCCTGGAGTGATAATCTCCAGAGGTCACGTAAACACTGTAAGGTGGGCTTGATTAATTGTCTCGAAAGAGTAATTAATAACAGCAAAAGCACGCAAGCGCGATGAGACGAAATATCTAGTCAATAAGTCAGTGCCAGACCAGAAGTTAAGGAGAAGGTGAAAATCCCTAAGCGGTTAAGTAGCGTGGTAATCTGTAAACATTCTGGTAAGATATTGATACCAGGATTAGGGAGTATACATAATAAATAAAAACATATTGTGTAAATTATTAAATAATAAGGTTATTTTTTACCTACTTCCTACACTAATTTCATTAAAATATTGTTATTAATAATTTTTATGAATGCTCCAATTGGCAACAATTGTAAACTGCACCTAACACTTCTCGTAGAATTATGTCGTAACTTTGATCTCCCTAAAAGCACCACCAAAGGGTTAAAACTAACAGCTGTTAGGCTCAAGGGAAAAGCGAAACTTACAGTAGTCGTCAGTTTAATTCTAGAATTGGAATATTTTAGAAGAACCTGACCACGGCGAAGGATAATAACCTTTACATGGCGAAAGAGTTTCAATATCTTTGACATTCTTAAATAACTTCCTCTAATGATGTAGATTATAAATACTACTAAATATTTTATATTTATTGATCAAAAATAAATTGCAATTTAAAGGAATTTTAATAATTATCTCTCTAATATAGTTTTAAAAAATAAATTCTAAAAAACCAATATAAACGAGAGTTAATCAATATAACATAATAATATTTATGGTTACAGTTGATAATAAAAATTATCGATATATTTAATTAAAAAAAATGATAAATCTATTAAATAATAATTTGTTAATTTGTACTAATTTACCCGAAAGTAATGTAATTATTTTTAATTCTAAATGGTCACTAATATTTATTTTTTTAGGTATCTCAATTATTAAAGCTAGAATGATTCAATCAAAAAATGAATTCATTACTAACGCTTGTTTATGAAGAAAAATTCACCGAATGGAATTTTGGTTTCTGATTTTATGAGTCTAGTTATTATTTTTAAAAATAATTAAATAAAAATTTCAAAATATTCATGATATATAAAATCTATATTAATTAATAATGATTTATGAAAATATTAAAAAGATTAATAATACTTGAAAAGCTAGAACTCTCAGAATTACTAAAAAACCACCTAACTTATTCGAGAAATCTACAAATAATATTTTAATCATTTATTTATAAATAATTTATTGTTAAATGGGTAAATTAGAAGTTTTATTATTAACAATTGCCATAAAATTCTATATTGTGGATATTATTAATTAATAATCTTTTAATAAATAAAATTTTTTTGATTTATAAAAAAATAAAATATCTGTGAATGTCATAAAATAAATAAGTAATAATTTATTTAAGTTAGCAATAACAAAGATATTAGGCGCCAGATGCTTGGAAACTTGCTTGTCTGGTTCCGTGAGGGGCTAATTTCGAATATGAAAGCGTAAATTTCGCTTTCCAAAAACCGATTTAATCTATCTCGATATAGTACTCGTAGGGGTCATGTCCTACCAAGGCGCAGGTAATTCCTGTTACACAAGGGGAAGAAAAACAGAGGAAAATATACATATAATAATGTATAATTTAACTCGGAAAGCCGTATGCATAGGAATATGCCCGTGCGGTTTGGGTGAGGGTTTAACATAATTTATATAAATATTTATTGAAATGAGTTATGTTATTTCTATTCACATGAACAAGATGAATATAGTGTTAATTTCGATAATTCTTTAGAATATATTTCCGCTTCAACACCATCTAGTTCTGATTCTTTATATAACACAAACATTAATAATCAAAAAACTGATAAAATAGATGATAAAAAATTAGATTCACCTACTACTACTACATTAAATAAAACAATTGATTTGTTAGGTAATATAGCTGGAAATGTCGCTGATAAGGGCCTTCTAAATAAATTAGGTGATTATATTGATAAAAAGATAAACCAATATTATGATGGTCAAAGTCAAAGCGCTAAACCTTTAGAATATGTAACAACATCTGATACTTTAAAATCTTCAGAGCAAGGTCAGTCAAAGGTAGGCCATGCAGAAACTGATACTTTAAAATCTTCAGAGCAAGGTCAGTCCAATGAAAACAAACTTAGGACAAGGTCAGTCCAATGAAACAAATCTTTGTGTGGACAAGGTCAAACCAATGAAACAACCTTTAGGACAAGGTCAGTCCAATGAAACAAATCTTTAGGACAAGGTCAGTCCAATGAAAACAAATCTTTAGGACAAGGTCAGTCCAATGAAAACAAATCTTTAGGACAAGGTCAGTCCAATGGAAACAAATCTTTAGGACAAGGTAAGTCCAATGGAAACAAATCTTTAGGACAAGGTCAGTCCAATGGAAACCGTGTAGTCTTTAATTCTCCTAAATCTCCTGTACGATCAAAAAACAGAAAAACAAGATATATCGATAATCAAAATCAGAATTTGGATTCTGTAGAGTATAAGGAAAAAACTGAAAAAAAGCTATAAATAAATTGCAAAAACAAGATAATGATATTTTAGAATTAAAAAATACTTATTATGACGAAATATCTTCTATCATTGCAAATGAAGACTTGTTAACATCAATAGATTCTGAATACAAAGATAACAAAAAACTTTCTACAAATGACAATTCGTTAACACTAATAGATTCTGAATACGAAGATAACGAAAAACTTTCTACAAATGACAATTCGTTAACACTAATAGATTCTGAATACGAAGATAACGAAAAACTTTCTGTAATTTCCGATAGTTTGATGGAAAAAGATTTAGATTACGGTGAAAAATATCTTAATAAAAAATCTTCTACAAATGCTAATGCTAAAATAATTAAAGATATTCCTCGATCTAAAAAAATATCGCCATCTGTATTTTTAAAAACTATTATAGCTTCTTCATTTGGTTTGATACGCACAACTTTTTATAAAATTGTTTTTGCTTTCAGATAATGTTTTTGACAATTACATTAATATGCTTTTTTATTAAAATTATAAGTTTCTTGATTTTTTAGTCCAATATATAAATATTGTAATTATTATTAATTTCGTTACTAACTCATTTAATTTAACATAAAATAATTTAAATCTTAATATAAAAATATATGGGATGTAATGTACGTACTTTTATCTAATTAGTATTGTATGTATTATTTTAATAATTAAATGTGGTTTTTTATAAATTATAATTATAATAAGCAAATTAATTAAAAATTAATTTGTTTATTTTTTTTGTTTTTTAAAAAAAATATTAGATGTAGAGTATTTTAAAAAAATTTAATTATAAAAAAATATTTTGTTTTTTATCATAATTTAATCAATTAAGTTTAAATAATATTTAAAACAAACAATTACAACGGAAGGCATAAATTTATTATTATGTTAGGAACATCAACAAAATGGTTCCTTGCTTTGTTTATTTACTTGCCCTTAATTATTGTCATTTTAGGATTTTTGTATTATTTAATTTTTTATTATCAACAAAAAATTAAAAGAATTATACAAACAACAAAAAAAAATGCTCAAGAAAAAATTTCTAATGCCCAAACAATAGCTCAAGAAATGATTTCAAAAGCTAAACAAGAAATCCATATTTTAAAAAAAGAAGTGGAAGAAGATTTGAATTTAAGAAGACGCATAATTGTTAATTTAGAAGAACAGATTATTCATAAAGAAGAATTATTAAATTCTCGTACTAGATATTTAAACGATAAAGAAGAATTGTTGTATATGAAAGAACAAAAAATTAATATTTCTCAAACACAAATTGAACAAATGCAAAATAAAGTTCAAAATCTCATTATAAAACAACAAAACGAATTAGAAAACATTGCTTCTTTAACTAAGGAACAAGCTAAAAAAATTATTATGGATGAAATTCGCAAAAATTCTCAACAAGAAATTATGAGTTATATAAAATCTCAAGAAGAAGAATGTAAATTTCAAGTTAAAAAGAAAGCTAATGTTTTGTTAGTTTCGGCTATGCAACAATTATCTCGTAAAATCTCTTCTGAAAATAATGTGGATATAGTTTATTTAGATAATAACGAATTAAAGGGGAGAATTATTGGCAAAGAAGGACGAAATATTAGAACTTTTCAAATTATAACAGGAGTAGATTTAATTATAGATGATATACCAAATACTGTTATATTAAGTTCTTTTGATGCTAAAAGACGTGAAATAGCACGTCGAACTTTAGAATTTTTAATTTTAGATGGACGTATTACACCTGTTAGTATAGAGCAAACTTTTACCAAGGTTCAAGATGAACTCGATAATTTTATTCAAGATATAGGTGAAGAAGCTGTTTTAGAAGCTAAAATAGGGTTTTTAAACGAAGAATTAATAAAATTATTAGGTTCTTTGCATTTTCGTACTAGTCATGGTCAAAATGTTTTACAACATTCTTTAGAAGTATCTTTTTTAGCAGGTAAATTAGCTGCAGAAATAGGAGAAAATGAATTATTAGCTCGTAGAGCAGGTTTATTGCATGATATTGGAAAATCTTTAGATTATCAATTAGAAGGAAGTCATGTAAAAATAGGTTTAGATATTGTTATGAAACATAAAGAACCTTTAGAAGTAATAGATGCTGTAGCATCTCATCATGAAGATCAAGAACCTAGTAGTATTATTGCTGTTTTGGTTGCTATTGCAGATGCCATTAGCGCTTCTAGACCAGGCGCTCGCCGTGATTCATTAGATAATTATATTAAAAGAATTACTCAATTAGAAGAAATCGCTAATCAAATTCCCGGTGTAGAAAAATCTTATGCTATTAAGTCTGGTCGAGAAATAAGAGTTATTGTGGATCCTAAACAAATTGATGATTTAGCAATTTTTACAGTAATTCAAACAATTAAAGATCAAATTATGAAAAATATTAGATATAATGGTAGTATTAAAATAACTGTTATTAGAGAAGTTCGTTTGACCGAAATTTCAAATTTAAGCATTAGTTAATTTTAATACAAAGGTAGTATCATTATGAATATTCTTTTTATTGGAGATATTTGCGGTTCCATAGGAATTAATTATTTAATTGAAAAAATTAATTTTTTAAAACAACGTTATCAAATTAATATTGTTGTCGCTAACGCCGAAAATGCTGCAGAAGGACAAGGATTAGATTTTCAAAGTTTTTATAATTTAAAAATTTCAGGTGTGAATATGATTACTATGGGAAATCATACTTGGAAAAATCATGATTTAAAGTCATTTATAGAGCATACTAATATTATAAGACCGTTAAATGATGATAGTTTACATATAGGTTATGGTCATAAAATTATTAAGTATAAAGATAAAAAACTTTTAATTATGAACGCTTTGGGTCGGGTTTTTATGAATAATAAATTTTTATCTTGCCCTTTTAAAAAAGTAGAAAATGTTTTAAAAGTTTATAAAAATCAATATCATTATGCTTTATTAGATTTTCATGCTCAGGCGACTAGCGAAAAACTAGCTTTAGCGAATTATTTTGATGGAAGAATTAATGCTATTGTCGGTACTCATACTCATGTTCAAACAAATGATGAAAGAATTTTGCCTAAAAAAACTCTTTATATTTCAGATGTAGGTATGACAGGTCCTTTGGATGGTATAATAGGTCAAGATAAAAATATTATTATTAATAATTTTTTAAATAATCATAAATTAAAACATAAAATCGCTAAAGGCAAAAGACAATTAAATGGAGTGGTTTTGACATTAGGTAAAAAACAAAAAATTATGAAAATTAAATATCATGAATAATAAAATGCAAAAAAAAATTATAGTTATTGTAGGTCCAACTGCTTCAGGAAAAACTTCTCTTTCTTTGAAATTAGCTAATTTTTTTTGTGGAGAAATTATTAATGCTGATTCAGTTCAAATGTATAAAGAATTTGATATTGGTTCTTCCAAAATTTCGCTTAAAGATACTCATATCCCTCATCATTTGTTGGACATTATTAATCCTGGAGAACAATATAATATTTTTTACTTCCAAAAAGATGTAAGAAATAAAATTATGAATATTAAAATTCCTTTTATTGTTGGTGGCAGTGGTCTTTATATTAAAGCAGCTTTATTTGATTATGAATTAAATATTTCTAAAAATTATGAAAATCAATCTTATCAAAATGTAACCATCGAACATATGTTAACTTTTCTTTTCGAAAAAGATCCGAATTTAGTTTTAGATATTAAAAACCCGCGTCGGATTATTAGTGCTTATCGTCAAGCAATTTGTAATAGTTTAAGGTCTCAAAAGAATGGTTCAAACAGACCATTATTTGATATTTTGACTATTTATTTGAATATAGAAACTCAATTTTTAAAACCGCGTGTTATATTAAGATTAGAACAAATGTTAAAACAAGGTTTTGTTCAAGAAGTTAAATATTTAATGAATAAATATCCTAATGCTAATTTTAATATTATTGGTTATCGAGAGATTAAAGAGTTTTTGGAAAAGAAAATTTCTTTTCAACAAGCTTATGATTTAATCATTACCAAAACTCTTAAATATGCTAAAAGACAAAAAACTTGGTTTATGAATCAAATGTTATCTTTGGTGCAATTAGAAGCTTTGGATCCTCAATTAGAAACGAAATCTATTGATATAATTAAAAATTTTTTGAAAAAAGGTAAATTAAATGATTAATACAAATGATTTTAAAACAGGAATGACTATTAAATTAAAAAATAATATTTATCAAATAATTGATTTTCTTCATGTTAAACCTGGTAAGGGTTCTGCTTTTGTTAGAAGTAAATTAAAAAATTTAAAAACAGGTAGTATTATTGAATATACTTTCAATTCAGGTATTAAAATTGAAACAGCTTTAGTAAATAAATTGAAATTAAAATTTTCTTATATACAAAACGGAATATACGTTTTTTTTAACGAAAATACTTATGAACAAATTGAAATTGCTGAATCAGATGTTAAAAATATTAAAAAATATTTAGCTGAAAATGTTATGGTTGAATTTCTTTTTTGTGATCAAAATAATATCTTAGGAACAATTTTACCAGATAAAATAGTTTTAAAAGTGCATCAAACAGATCCTGTTATTTCCGGAGACAATAATCGTAAAAGCAATACTGCTTATAAAGAAGCTGTTTTAGAAACAGGTTTAATTATAAAAGTTCCTGTGTTTATTGAAACAGGAGAAAAGATTATTATTAATACCTCTAATGATTGTTATGTTTCTCGTTATAACGAAAAATAAATTTAATCACTTAAAAATTTTTTTATGTTTAAGAATTTTTTATTTTAATTAAAATATTGTTTATATTAAGGAGTTTCTTTTATTGCTATGAATTTTAAAGTAGCTATTGATGGTCCAGCTGGAGCTGGTAAAAGTACTGTTAGTCAACTATTAGCTAATAAATTAAAATGGTTTTATTTAAATACCGGATTATTATTTCGTATAATTACTTTTTATATATTAAAAAGTGAAATTAATTATAATAATGATCATTTGACTTTTAATGAATTAGAAAAATTATTACAAAATTTAAATATTAGGTTAATAAATAATGGTTTTTATTTAAATAATGAATATTTTTCTGTTAATTTAAACGATTTTGATATTGAAAGTAAAGTTTCAAATATTTCTTCTTTGTTACCTGTTAGAAATAAAATTTTAATATTGCAACATCAAATAATGCGTGAACATGATTATATTATTATGGATGGACGGGATATTGGTACCGTTGTTATGCCCGATGCTAATTTAAAAATTTTTTTAACTGCTAGTATAAAGCAACGAGCTTTAAGGAAACAAAAAGATTTACAAATTAAAAATAAAGATTTTATAAATTTATTTGAGATAATGAAAAAAATTAAATTACGAGATTTAAAAGATGAAAAACGCTCTATTGCTCCTTTAAAAAAAGCAGCAGATGCTATTTTAATAGATAGTACTAATTTGTCTATCGAAGAAACAGTGAATGTAATAGAGAATTTAATTAAAAGGGAAATATCGGTTAAAACATGTTTAAAGTAGCTATTGTAGGTCGCCCTAATGTAGGTAAATCTAGTTTATTTAATCGCCTTTTAAGGCAAAGATTAGCTATAGTGGATTCGGAAGCTGGCACTACTAAAGATCGTATTTATGCTGATACTCAATGGTTAAATCAAAATTTTATCATTATTGACACAGGTGGTATTAGTTTTAACGATTTACCTTTTCAGGAAAAAATTCAATATCAAACTCAAATAGCTATTCAAGAAGCGGATGTAATTGTATTTGTAACAGATATTCGAGATGGAATTACTCAAGATGATTTGTTAATAGCAAAACTTTTATATTCAAAAATTTCAAAAGTAATATTGGCAGTTAATAAAATGGATAATGTTAATTTATTATCGGAAACTTATGATTTTTACAGTTTAGGTTTTAATGAAATTTTAGGTATTAGTGTGCTCCATGGTATCGGTATAGGGACGCTTTTGGATAGTATTATTTCTAAACGTCCATTAGAGCAAATTCCTAATAACATTAAAACTGAAGATATGGTTAAGTTTTGTGTGATTGGAAAACCTAATGTTGGCAAATCTACTTTTATAAATGCTTTATTATCCGAAGAAAGAATGATTGTTTCTAGTATTCCTGGAACTACCACAGATATAGTTGATAATATATTTGAATATAATAAGCGTTTTTATTGTATTGTTGACACAGCAGGTTTAAAAAAAAGAGGGCAAATAAAAGCTGGTAAAGAAAAATACAGTTTTTTAAGAACTTCGATGGCTATATTAGAAAGCGATATTGTTTGTTTTATGATGGATTCGAGTCAAAAAATTAGTGATCAAGATAAAAATATCGCTTCTATGATTTTTAAAGCAAATAAACCTTGTATTATTATCGCTAACAAATGGGATTTAATTTCAAAAACAGATCAGGTTTATGATACATTTAAGATTAATATAAGAAATGAATTAAAATTTCTTGATTATATGCCATTAATTAATATTTCTGCTTTGCAAAAATATAATTTAGATGAGTTTATAAAAATTTTAGATAAGATTTTTGTCAATTATAAAAGTAATTTTACAGATCATGTTTTAAATGATATTTTGTATAAAGCTATTCAATTAAATCCGCCTCACATTTTTCAACAAGGTAAAGCTCGTTTTTATTATTTAAAACAAATTTTTAATAAACCGCCTACTTTTGTTTGTTTGGTTAATGAACCGAAATTTATTCATTTTTCTTATGAGAGATTTTTGAAAAATCAATTGAGATTAAATTTAGAATTACAAGGGTTACCTATTAAAATCATTTTTAAAAGGAAAAGTTAGCGTATATGCAAGAAAAAATTACTATTATAGGCGGTGGAGCTTGGGGAACTACTTTAGCTCAAGTGTTATCAGATAATGGCCATTGGGTTTTAGTATATGATAATAATATTGAATATGTAAATTGTATTAAACAACATAAACACCCTGTTTTTATTAAAACTTTAAATCAAAAAATTCAAGCTACTTATGTTTTATCTGAAGCTTTATTATATTCTGATTTAATAATTTTATCTATACCTGCGCAAAAAATAAGATTATTTTTGCGAGAAATCAATGTTATTTTGAAACAACGATCAAAAAATTTTATTAATGTTTCTAAAGGTATAGAAGTGGAAAGTTATAAGACTATTCAAGAAATTATTCAAGAAGAATTGGATTCATTTAAAATTGGTAATTATGGTTGCCTTATGGGGCCATCTCATGCTGAAGAAGTTATTGAAGGATATTTAACTTTTTTAGTATCTGCTTCTTCTGATTTACAATTCGCTAAATTGATAAATCGTATTTTTACTAATAAAAATTATTTAAAAGTTTTTGTGTCTAATGATGTTTATGGTTGCGAGATATGTAGTGCTTTTAAAAATGTTTTGTCTTTAATCAGTGGTATTTTAGATAGGAATAATTTTAAAAATAATGCTAAATCCGCTTTTTTTAGTATAGCTATTATGGAATTATATAAGTTAATGAAATGTTTAGGGTTTTCTTTAGAAACAATTTTAAGCGTAGCAGGTTTAGGTGATTTAATAGTAACGAGTTTTAATGAAAATTCTCGTAATTATAAAGCTGGTATCCAAATAGGTTTAGGTTTGGATATTGCATCAATTTATCATAATAGTCAACAAACTATAGAAGGTATTAATAATTTAAAAGCTTTTTATCATTTAATGTTAGATAAAAATATAAAATTGCCCCTTATTAAAAGCGCTTATCAAGTGGTTATAGAAAATAAACCTATAAATTATCTCTTTAAAGCGATTATGAAATAAATTTACATTAAAATAACGATTTTGTGTTAATAAAACTTATTTTTATGCTAAAATCAAACTAGATTCAAGTTTTTTGACATTATTTTAATGTTTAAGAATATATTATATTATTTTGTTCATAAAAACATTAATTTATTTTCTCTAAATTTGGATTTTAATAAAAAGTTAAAAAGATTTTTAGCTTTTATTTAATTGAAAATGATTTTAAAATTTAATAAAGGAGCCAAAACAAATAATGAGTAAGGCTGAATTGATCTCTAAAGTAGCTAAAGATACAAATATGAAAAAAAAAGATGTTGTTAAATTTTTCAAATCTTTATATGATATCATGGGTGACACTTTAAATAAAAAAGAAAAATTTACAATTCCTTATTTAGGTTTTTTTAAAATGTCCTATCGTAAATCAAGAAAATTTAAAATACCTACTACATCTGAAATCAGAATTACTCCTCCTCAAACAGTACCAACATTTAAAATGAGTCCTAAAGTTAAAAGAGATTTTAAAAAAATCTTATCCGAATAATAAAATATATAAATTAAATTGTTGGAAAAAGAGGTTGTTTTTTGAATTATTTAGATCAAAATATTAATCCTTATCGCCATTTTATTGGAGCTAAAGTTAGTGTTGCAGGCGAACAAGAAATAGGTGTAGTTACTAGAATTGATATTCAAAATAAAATTGTATGTGTTTTATTTAAGAAAATGAGAGAAGTAAAATATCGTTATCCAGAGGTTTTGGATAAAAAACTTATTAAAATCATTGAAACTTAATGTAAATTAAATTTTTTTGTAGTTCAATATAGTTTAATAAATATTAAATATTTAAAAATTTTATTATAGTATTAAAAGAATAGTTTTATAGCTATTTTTTTAATTTATAACGATATTAATTATCGTTTTAATTTTAGTAATAATTTGGATTATTTAGTTTTTAGAATATTCATGAGGTTATTAGAAAAATGAGTGAATTAGTAAAATTATTTTGTCAGAAATGTGGCAGAGAAAATTATCATACTTATAAAAATAAAAAACAAAATTCTAAAAATTTGGAATTAAATAAATACTGCCCTTTCGAAAGAAAATATTTACTCCATAAAGAGAAAAAATAAATTAATTTAATGATTAAAAGAATATTGATTTATATTATTTTTTCAGTTATTTAAATGCAATAAATTTTAAATTTTTATTATTTAGATATTTTGGAAAATATTATTTTACTTCTTTTATTATTATTTTTATGGGCCCTGTAGCCAAGTGGTAAGGCATAGCTCTGCAAAAGCTTGAACATCGGTTCGAATCCGTTCAGGGCCTCCATTTTTTTAATATATGTTTCAAATATATTATTTTAATTGTAAATTAAATTGAATTTATTGTATTTGGAAATATATATTATTGAATTTTTTTATAAAATAATATTTTTTATAGATTTAAATATTATATAATAGTAGCATATGAATAAAAAAATGAAATTAATTTTAGCTATTGTTTCATCAGAAGATGCTGATGAAGTACAACATAATTTAAGTAAAAATAACTTTTTTAGCACAAGATTATCAACTCAAGGAGGCTTTTTAAGTAAAAAAAATGTTACTTTAATTATAGGTTTATCAGTTGATAAAGTGGAACAAGCTATAGAAATTATTAGATTCCATTCTCGACAAAAAACACAAATTATACCGAATGATATTTTAAATGAATTTTCCGCTTATTACTCTTTGCCTTCTGAAGTTTCTGTTGGTGGAGCTACTATTTTTATTTTAGATGTGGAAAAATTTTTAAAGTTATAATTATTCGTTAAAGGAGAAATATTTAATAATATTGATTGACATAAATAATAATTAATTTAATTAATCTATTGATTAATTTAAATTAATTTTGTTTTTGTAGTTTGAAAGGATATCACTGAGCCATGGCTTTGAATAAAGAGCAAAAGAAAAAAATTTTAGAACAATGTGATGCTAATCTCGTGAATACGGGTTCCAATAAAGCACAGTTTAATTTATTAAACTCTAATATCGAAGTATTATCATATCATGTTAAAAAACATCCTGGTGATTTTCAAGCTAAACGTAGTTTAATTATTAAACGTCATCAGTTAAAAATAATAAAAAGAAATATTCTTAATTAAGTTTTTATCTTAATCAAATATTTCTTTTTTATTTTTTTATTAAGTATTTAAATATTAAAAAAGTATTACCAATTTTTATAAAAATAAATAAAAATTTTAGACATAATAAAATATTAAATTTTTTATGTATAAAAATAAAATAATTACTATATAAAATTGTTTATAAAAAATTAAAAAAATAATTTGGTGATGTTAAAAATCTGTTATCTATTTGTTTGTTGTTTAAAGATAAGAGAAGTTATATTTACTGCATATAGCGAAATACATTAGTAAAAATTTTATTGCTTAAAATTTCTTTAGTAATTTTAGCCATGGATTTTGAGTTGATTTATGTACGATATTTTAATAAATATAATTACATGGCGTTTTAATTGTTAGGTGTCTTATTTAATTAAATAATCTTTTAAATTTAAAAAAATTTCAATAATTTTTACTTTTTTTTAATAATTAATAAAATATATTTTCTTGCTAATTGTTTGATTTTATTAAATTTAAATATTTATTAATTCGATTTTGATTAATTTATAATTTTTCGAAATTTTATTTTTAAAAATTATTAAATTTTAAAATTTAATAAAATAATATTTTATTTATTAAAAATATTTATTTAGTGATAATTAATAAAAAATTTTTGTTTAATTTGTTTTTTTACTTTAACAGTAATAATTTTTTATAAATATTGTTAATTTTTATGGAGCGAGTGAAGGGAATCGAACCCTCATTATATGCTTGGCAAGCATATGTAATAACCATTATACGACACCCGCATTTTAATTATAAATTATAATTTTTTTAAAAATTATTATTGAGTTTCCCTTACTATTAGATTTTACCAAAAAATTTAATGGATTTTACAAAATAATTGGTGCCCTTAATAAGAATTGAACTTATATTACATCATTACCATTGATGTGTTTTACCATTAAACTATAAGGGCTATATTGTTTAGCATTTAATAAATAATTATATCATAAACATAATAAAAAAAATAATTTTTGTAATATTAAATTTTATTGTTTCATTGTTAAATATAATATTTAATTTTATTATGAATTTGTGTATAATGGAAGTGACTATTTCGACTAATTAAAATAAAATTAGAGAATGAAATTAGAATGCAATTGCAGAGGAGTTTTTTTTAAAATGTCAGCAGATCAAATTAGTCCACGTAGTATAGGTTATTTAAAGTTTTTTTCAGAAAAAAGAACAACAGATAATCATGAAGAAAAAGGAAATTATGGATTTATTTATAGAAATCCTAATTTATCCGAAGAACAGCAATTAATGTTGCAAAATAAAGTACAAGAATTAAAAGATATGTCATCAGATTCTGAATTTTCAAGCGATGCTATTAATGACAAATATTCAGAAATTAAAGAGTTAATTGGTTTAGATACTAAATCATTAGAAGAAGTTTTTTTCCATGTTTCACAAATTGCAGATAGATCTGTTATAGAAATGACGCCTGAAGATAGAAGAAATTTTTTTTATCAAGGTGCTCTTTTTGAATTTGATGTAGAATCTACCCAGCAAGGTTTAAAAGCTGTGCGAATTAATAAAATTTTTTAATTTATTTTTATATATCATCAAAAAAAGACTTGCAAAAGTCTTTTTTTATTGTTAGGTATAAAAAATAAATTATTGTTATAAAGTGTAATATAAGGAAGTGAGTTTTTAATCAATAAATGCAAAAGTTTACTGTAGAATCAGTTACTCAAGGACATCCTGACAAAATAGCAGATCAAATTTCTGATGTTTTATTAGATGCTTATCTTAAACAAGATTCTAATGCAAAAGTCGCTATTGAAACGATAGTAACTAAAAATAAAATTATTCTTTGTGGAGAAATTAAAAGTTCTATTAATTTAGAAAAACAAACAATAGAAACTATTATTCGAGAAACAGTAAAAAATATAGGATATATAAATAAAGAAGATAATTTTTATTATTCAGATTTGGGCGCCAAAGATGCCTAAATTTCGTGCTATTTAACCAATAGCCAGGGCCGATAAACCCTGGAAGGATATGGTCGGTCTAACTAACGAAAGTAGGTTAGATTAAAGCGGACCATAAAAGCGGGTTGCGACGAAAGCAAATTAGTCAAGAGGATTCCGCCACCGAATAATTCCATGGAGAAGCCTGAAATGGCCTAAGAAGGAAAATGATGTAATAATAAGACCTGTCTCGGAAGTTGCTTAAACGGACAGTCCAGAATCTACTAATATAACGGATCTGTATTGAGTAGTTTATCAAAGAAAGAAACCTGGAATCAGCCTCCAAAAGAGGGCACTTCCCCTAAAGAATTAAGGTAGAAATTTAGTGTAACTTGGAGAATCCTAAAACCAAGTAATTAAATTTACTAATCCGGAAATAAAAGCCTGGATAGTCAAGGATAAAGAATCTTTTGAGTAGTCGTAAGAGTAAACCTAGTTTTGGAATAAGCTAGATAATCGACTTATCAAGAAGAGAGTTAATCACTCTTATAGGGCGAAAGAAGAAAGTAATTTACTATTTACTCAATGGTATCGGGAAGGAGTTGATATATTATGTCAACTACAGTTTCACCAGAAGCTAAACTTTTGCGAACATTGAATAAAATTCAATATTGTTCATCAAACAGCTACTCTTTAAAAAGAGAACCTCAGCAGGGTATGAATAACTTTTACAACACGTTAACAGCA
>NZ_JAHBAJ020000011.1:0-23837 GCF_018390775.2 Sesame phyllody phytoplasma
AATCCCCGTTCGGACCGCCAATTTTATCTTTTTAAAAGGCTCTGTAGCTCAGTCGGTAGAGCAGTGGCCTGAAGAGCCTCGTGTCGGCAGTTCGATTCTGCCCGGAGCCGCCATAATAATAATTTTATTGTTGGTTAGAAGAGAGTATAATAATAAATTTGAATTCAAAAATATTTTTTTTTAAAATTAAAAATAATAATAAATTTTTATTTTTTAAATTTGTATTATTGGTACTTTTAATATTATTGGTTGTTAATATTAATTTATTGTTTGTTAATGCTATGGATAAAGAATTAGATTCTTTAGAAACTATCGAATTAACAACGTTTTTGAATAAATCCGAAATTAAAAATTTTCCAAATTTAAAACCTTTTGCATCTGATAAGAATATAGATGAAACCGAAATATCCACATTAACTAAAAATGATAAATCGGAAGCTGAAATTTCTCTATTATCTCATGATAAGTGTTTACCTAATCAGTATTTTTTACTTAGTTGTAAACATGATTTAGGTTCTTTTTTTTCTAAACGAATGAGATTGTTTTATGCTTTAAAAAATGTTAAAACTGTACCATGTGCTTCTTTTTTTGAGTGGTTTAATTTTAAACAAATTTTATTTGGTGCTTTTGATGCCAATATATCTAAGATAAATTGTTTATTTAAGTGTTTAAATTTATCGGGTATTAAAGAAGAATTTATAGATGATAAATATGAAAAAGTTTCTTTAGTAGCTGTAGATTTTTATCGTTTATTAAAAAAAAATCCTAATTTAGGTTTTTTTTATTTTCCTTCTGAAGATTTAGATAAAATAATTTCTGCTAATATTTCTTTTTGTAATTGTCAAGTAAAAGGTTATTCAGTGTTAGAGCTGATTCATGAAATCATTAATCTAAGGGATGAAAAATTTGATGCAGATGATTTTCAAAAACATTTATTAAATTACATAAGACATTTATTAGAAATTTCTAAATCTAAGGATTCTGAAGAATCGATTAAAATATCTGTTAATAATTTATTAGAACAAATTAATAACTTAAAAGATATTGATGAATTAGATCGTAATTTATTGTTTAATTTATTATTAAGTTTTAGTAGTATATTTATTCCAAACAATTTTGAAGTTAATTATTCAATTAATACCAAAAAAGTGAAACCTTTATACGAAATGAATCTTAATATTGAATGCAATCCTGAACATAAAACTTTAGGTTTTTTGTTAAAATTAGAACATGATCAAAAATTGAATGAATTTTATTTAACTTTTAATGAAATTTTTCAAAATGAAAATAATATTGAACAATTTAAATTTATTGATAAATTATTAATTTTACGTACAAATTATGATACGAAAAATTGTTATAATTCTTTTTTTCACCATCTAGATATCAGTGTTTTATATAAAAAAACTTTTGAAATACAAAAAAAAGCTTTTTTTAATGCTCGTTTGACTTAAATTAAGTTAATTAATATATTTATAATGGATGTTTTTATATTGTTTTTGTATTTTAAAATATAAAAAAATACACAAAAATAATCATCAAACTATGTCCTTAATTAAACTTAAAAAATGGTAGGTAATTTAATGAATAATAATTTAAAAGCAATTAGTTCTGAGAGATTATCAGGTCATAATTTTTTAGTTTTTATAGAAATTATTCGTGGTAGTAAAAAAAAATATGAATTAGACGAAGAAACTGGTTGTTTGATCTTAGATCGTTATTTGAACACTGCTTTTTGTTATCCGGCTAACTATGGTTTTATTCCTTTAACTTTGTGTGATGATAATGATCCTTTAGATGTATTTGTTTTAACTCAAGAAATTTTAGATCCCATGGTCTTAGTTGAATGTCGTCCTATAGGGGTTATTCGTATGTTAGATAATGGTCAACAGGATGATAAAATTATCGCTATTCCAGTAAAAGATTTGATGTTGCGACAATATATTAATTTATCAGATATACCTAAATCTTGGTTATTAGAAATAGAACATTTTTTATTGCATTATAAAGATTTAGAAAATAAGGTGATTCAAATTCAACAAATACAAGATTTTCAAGAAGCGGTATCTGTTGTTGAGAAAGCTTTGTCAAAATATAAATTAATTTCAGTCTAATTTTAAATAGATGCAATTATTTTTAGGTCCGTTATGAAGCAAAAAGTTATTTTTAATAAAAAAGCTAATTATGATTATTTTTTGGATAAAAAGTATTCAGCTGGTATTCAACTTTTAGGTAATGAGGTTAAGTCTATTCGTTTAGGTCAAGTTCATTTAGATAATTCTTATGTTTGTATTGATAATAATGAATTATTTGTAATTAATATGAAAATTACTAAATATTCCTGTAGTAACGATTTTGATCATATTGATAACAGAAAAAAGAAACTTTTACTTAAAAAAAAAGAAATTTTACAAATAAAAAATAAAATAAAAAATCATAATTTAGCTATTATTCCTATTAAAATATTTAATCAACGTAATTTGTTTAAATTAGAAATCGCTTTAGCACGCGGTAAAAAGAAATATGATAAACGTCAAGATTTAAAAAATAAAGATGAATTGATGTATACTAAAAAAATTTTAAAAGAATTTTTTTAATATTTGATTTCATGAAATTTAAAAATTAATTATAAAAAAAAATAAAAAAAATTCAAAAAATTATTTTGAATTTTTTTATTTTATTTTTAGCAGGTTAATTAATAATTAAATTATATTATTTTAATTGTACAAATTCTTTATTTGATTGAATTTGTGTTTTTTTATTAATTTTAAGTGTCAATAATCCGTTTTCTAATTTACCTTCAATATCTTTAACACTAGTTAAATGTATAAAATTGTAATTAAAGGTACGTTCTATTTTGCCGTAAAATCTTTCTTGATATAATAATTCACAATCAGAACAATTTTCGGTTGAACAGCAAAAATCTTTAGACGGATTATTTTCTTTAACAGAATCATGTTTATTTATGGATTGTTTATTATTTGTTTGCTCGCAACGATTGTCCGCTTCAATAGTTAAACGTCCTTCGTTAACAGAAATTTTAACTTGTTCTTTGGTAAAACCTGGTAAATCCATGATAAGTAAATAATAATTTTGGCAATCCCATAAATCAGCTTTAGGTAATCTTTTATCTAAATCTAAAATTGTTGGAATAGATAATAAATCCTTAATTAATGACATACTATCTTTTATAATCTCCTTATCTATTAAAATAAATATTATTTCTTGACGTTAATATTAATCAATTAAATTTAAGTAATTAAATTTATTATTTTAATAAATTTTCCAATTTCATTCTAACAAATTTTTTTATTTAATTCAATAATATTTAATGATGTTATAATAGGATATGTATACGTTTAAATATGTTTTTGTTAAATTTAAATTTATATTTTCTTTGGCATATTATTTTCGTTAAGAAATATTCTTTTATAACAGAAATATTCATGATATAAATATGTTAATCATCATTAATAAATGTTAAATAGGATAGTTTTCAATAAAATTTAATAATTTTACATACATATTGCAACACAAAATTGCTGCTATTAATATATAATGTAGCATGAGCGTTTTTTCAAATTTGAAAAAAATTTAGTAATTTTAAGTAATTATAAAAATATTTAATTTAAAAAGGAATTTATGTAAATGGCAAATATTAAACAACAAAAAAAACGTATCATTACTAACAATAAACGTAGATTACGTAATAGTGATTTTAAATCATCAACTAAAACTTATTTTAAGAAATTAAAAAATGCTAAAGATTTTAAAGAAGCTTCTTTATATTATAGTGTGGTTTGTAAAAAATTAGATAAAGGTTTGTCGAAAGGTATTTATGTAGGCAATTACGTTAATAGAAAGAAAAGAAATGCTGCTATTACTTTGAATAATATTAATGTACGTTAACCTATATTTTTATTTTCGGAAGATATTAAATTATTATTAAAAAATTTGTTTATTAAAAAAGTAATTATTATAAAGAGGTTTTTATAGGTTGTGTTAGATATCAAATTTATACTTAAAAATATAGAACTAGTTAAGAATAAACTGAAAAATCGATTTGTTAATGAAGATTTATTGGATGAATTAATTTTTTTATACCAATCTAAAAATAAAATTTTGCAAAAAATTGAGCGTATAAAATATTTTAAAAATCAGTTTTCTCGCCAAAAAATCGACAAATTATCAATCCAGTCTAATTCAAAAAGTATTATAAATGATGATATCAATCATGATGAAAATTTAAAACAATTACAAATTAATTTAAAAAAAATTGAAGAACAAATGACAAATATTTTATATTTTTTACCTAATATTCATCACGAAAGTGTTCCTATTGGTTATAATGAATCTGATAATATAGAAGTATATCGTTCTGTTGTCGAACCTCGTAAATATGATTTTGTTATAAAAGATCATCTTCAGTTAGGAGTTGATTTAGATATTTTAGATTTTCAGAAAGCTTCTAAAATTGTCGGAAGTAAGTTTGTTGTTTTGAAAGGATTAGGGGCCCGATTAGAAAGGTCATTGATTAATTTTATGATAGATACTCATGTATCTAACAAATATTCAGAAGTGATACCGCCTTTTATAGTGAACCAACAATCTATGTTTGCTACTGGTCAATTACCTAAGTTTTCTCAAGATGTTTTTAAGTTAAATTTAGATAAATATAATTGGTATTTAAATCCAACGGCTGAAGTACCTACTATTAATTTACATCGTCAAGAAATTTTGGATATTAAAAGTTTACCTATTAAATATGTTAGTTATACGACTTGTTTTCGAGAAGAAGCTGGATCTTCTGGTAAAAATACTAAAGGAATTTGGAGACAGAAGCAATTTAATAAGGTAGAATTGATTCAATTTGTAGAACCAAAAACATCTTATATCGTTTTAGAACAAATGTTAAAGGATGCTGCTGTTATTTTAGATAAATTAAAATTACCTTATCGGATTATGTTGTTATCAACCGGTGATTTAGGCTTTAGTATGAGTAAAACTTATGATATTGAAGTTTGGTTACCGAGTCAACAAAAATATTGTGAAATAGCTTCTATTAGTAATGCAGAAGATTTTCAAGCTCGCAGAGCTAATATTAAATTTAAAGCTCATTTACAAGATCAAGGAAAATTAGTTCATACTTTAAATGGATCAGCTTTAGCTGTAGGTAGAACTATGGCAGCTATTTTAGAAAATTATCAAAATAAAGATGGTAGTGTTAGTGTACCTAAAATTTTACAGGAATATTTGGGAACAGATATAATTAAAATGAATTATTATTAAAAAACATTCTTGAGATATAATATAAAAATGTTATAAAAAAAGGAATAATGAATTATGATAGATTTTTTCAAGAAACATTTTCAACATTTTACTATATGGCATATTGTAGGTTTTATAACGTTTTTCGGAATAATGTTGTCTATGAATAACATATTTGACCAAGTTATCAAAAAACCTAATCCTGTTATGGAATTGTTAAATATTTTAGAAAATCCAAAAAATAATATTAAGATTAAAAAAATTAAACCAAAAATAGTTCGTAGCATACCGACTTTATATGATTTAGTAGTTACAACGGCAGAAAATACTGATAGTATTTTTTTTGAACAAGAACACAGGATTATATATCATTCGGTATCTGAAAAAATTTATAACCAAATTATTGATATTATTCTAGCAAAATCTAAAAATGATTCATCTTATCAAACAATTCTAGATAATCCTTATACAGAGGCTCCTTATTTAGGTTTTGGCCCTTTAGTAGATGCTATTGGCTTTATTATACCATTGATTAGTTGTTATGTATTATATTCTTTGTTTAAATCTACGACTTCTAAATTTTTTGAACAAATGGGAGAAAAATATACTGGACAAAAAGAACAAATAGATTTTAAAAGTGATATTACTTTTAAAAATATAGCTGGTTTTTCTGAAGAAAAAATTGAAATGCAAGAAATTATTGATTTTCTAAAATATCCACAAAAATATAAAGATATAGGTGCTCGTATTCCTAAAGGAGTTTTGTTATCAGGACCTCCTGGTACTGGAAAAACTTTATTAGCTAAAGCTGTAGCAGGAGAGGCAGGGGTAGCTTTTTTTGCAACTTCTGGATCCGAATTTGTAGAAAAATATGTAGGAGTAGGAGCTTCTCGTATACGTAATTTATTTCAAAAAGCCGCTCAATATTCTCCTTGTATTATTTTTATCGATGAAGTAGAAGGTTTAGCTCATAAAAGAGGTGCTATAAGTCATAATTCAGAACACGATAATACTTTAAATCAATTATTAGTGGAATTAGATGGTTTTGGTTCTAATACAGAAATTATCGTTATAGCTGCTACCAATCAACCGGAAATGTTGGATTCGGCAATTTTAAGACCAGGTAGATTTGATCGTCGTTTTACTATTAATTTACCTAGTGCGAGAGATCGTAAAGCCATTTTAGAATTACATGCTAAAAACAAACATTTTAGTCCAAATGTTAATTTAAGTGAAATCGCCGAACAAACTATTGGATTTAGCGGAGCTCAATTAGAAGGGGTTTTAAATGAATCCGCTTTATTAGCAGCACGTCGTCGTAGTTTATATATAGAACCTCAGGACGTTAATGAAGCAATTGATCGCATATTGATTGGTTCTACAGTTAAAAAAGATTTTTTATCTAAAAAAGAAAAAAAATTAGTTGCATATCATGAAGCAGGGCATGGCGTTTTAGCTGTTGTTTTAGATGACATCGAAAAAGTTCGCAAAATTACTATTATTCCTAGAGGTTCAGTAGGCGGATATAATCTTATATCCCCTGATAGTGAAAATTCTAACTTAAAATCAAGAAAAAAATTGATTATTGATATTGCTATTTCTTTAGGTGGTAGAGCTGCAGAAGAGATTTTTTTAGATGATATTTCTAACGGAGCATATGCAGATTTCAATCATGCTAGTGATATTGCGAGAAAAATGGTAATTGAATATGGTATGAGTAATGTAGGTTTAGTTCAATTTAATCAAGTGGAAAGAAATTTTTCGGATTCTAAAGCTTCAGAGATAGATTTAGAAGTTAAAAATATTATTGCAGAATGTTATCAATTAGCTAAAAAATCACTTTTAGATAATAAAATTTTTGTTCATAATTTAGTTGATTATTTATTAAAAGTAGAAACTTTAGTAACTAAAGATGTCAAAGAGATATATTTAACAGGTAAATTAAGTTGGTTTGATCAAGAGAAAAACTCAAATTTAGATTTTCCGGATGATAAAGATGTTAAGCTTATAGAAGAACAAAATGATACACCAAATGTTTCTGATATTATTAAAAACAATGAACCATCTGATAATATTTCTGATCCAAAAAAATCTGAAAAAAAAGATTTATCAGAAAAAAATAATAATTCATAATGATTTATCTTAATATATTAAGATATTCGTTATGCGCATAAATAAAGAAATTAAAGAAATTTTATTTTTTGGATTTAGGTTTTATGATACAAAAGTTTATTGTTACGAAAAATTTTAATGGTTATCGTTTAGATTATTTTGTTACTATTCAAATTGGTTTTACTAAAAGTCAAGTTCAGAAGTTAATCGCTAATCAAAAGGTTTTAGTAAATAATAATTTAGCCAAAAAAAGTGCTATTTTAAAACATCAAGATGTGGTAATGTTAAATTTAACGGAATTAATTAAAAAAAATAATTGTTTATATCCTGTTAATTTAAATTTAGAAATCGTTTATGAAGATGATTATTTAGCTGTAATTAATAAACCTGCTAATTTGATAGTACATCCTTCTTCTAGTTTTCAAGGCATTACTTTAGTTAATGGTTTATTATATCAACTTAAAGATTTTAATAAAATGCCTTGGAATGAACGTATGGGTATTATTCATCGTTTAGATAAGGACACTACAGGTTTAATTTTAGTCGGTAAAACAATAGAAGTAGTTGATAAAATGCAAAAAATGTTACAAAGTAGAGATGTTAAACGAATATATTACGCCTTAATTGAAGGTTTTTTAAACAAGTCGGGTACTATTAATTTACCTATCAAAAGAGATTATCGTAACCCTTTGAAAATGTCTGTAACATCTCAAGGTAAAATAGCTATAACACATTTTACTACTTTAAAAAAATTTAATAATTATTCTCTTGTGGAACTCCAATTAGAAACAGGACGTACTCATCAAATTCGTGTACATTTAAGTTATTTAAAACATCCTATTATAGGAGATCCTTTGTATAATAAAAAAAAATATCTAGTTTCTTCTCAACTTTTGCATGCTAAAAAATTATATTTTATGCATCCTTGGATAGGGAAAGAATTACAATTTGATATCCCTTTGCCTAATTATTTTTCTGAATTTATAAAGTTTTTAGAATAATTTTCTTTAAGATTTAATTATATTTAAAATATCCTAATAGTCGATATTTTAAGTATAATTTTATTTTTTTCAAAATATGTTTTAATTCAATTTTAAATTTACAATTATTTTTTCGAAATATTAGGAGAATTTTTTTTATGTATTTGCAAAAATTGCAAACGCAAATTACTAATCTTTTAAATGTAAAATTTAATATTAAATCTATAGTTAAATATTATGATAAAGATTTATTATGGGATTTTTATTTACCTTTATTTGTCTATCGCGATCAATGGAATAATAATTTATCAAAGGTATTTCAGGATTTTAAAAAAATTTTATTAACTTTACCAGAAATATCTGAAGTTAATTTAGATAAAGGTTTTTTAAATATTAAATTGCAAAGAGGTTTAATTAGTCAGAAAATTTTAAGTTCCATTTATGTATTATCTTTCGATTACGCCCAAAAGGCTAGTAATAATCAGGTTGTTGTTTTGGATTATTCTTCTCCTAATATTGCGAAAAATTTTTCTATTGGTCATTTGCGTTCAACTATTATCGGTAATGCTTTAAAAAATATTTATCAAAAGTTAGGTTTTAATACTATTAGTATTAATCATTTAGGAGATTGGGGAACTCAATTTGGTCAAATGATTTTAGCTTATCAAAAATGGGGTAAAGAAAATTTAATTTTGAGTAATCCTATTGATGAATTACAAAAACTTTATATTTTGTTTCATCAACGAGCAAAACAAGATACTAATCTTCATTTAGAAGCTAAAAATATTTTTAAAAAATTAGAAGAAAAAGATGAAAATATATTTAAATTATGGCGTTTTTTTAGACGTATTTCTTTAAAAGAGTTTAAAAAAATTTATAAATTATTAGGTATTTCTTTTGACTTTTATATAGGAGAATCTTTTTATCATCAAAAAGCTTTACAATTAGTTCAAAAGTTATATAAACAAAAATTAATTATTATTGATAAAAAAGCTTATATTTTTCCTTTAAAAGATATTCCTTCGGCTTTACTACAAAAAGATAATGGTAGTACTCTTTATTTAACCAGGGATATAGCTTGTTTATTATATCGCGCTAAAAAATTTAATTTTCAGAAAATTCTATATGTAGTAGGCAATGAACAAAAATTGCATTATCAACAATTAATTGAAATTATTCAACAAATGGGATATCATTTCGATATTAGACACATTAATTTTGGTTTGATTTGTTTAAATAAAATTAAAATTTCGACTCGAAAACATCAAGATTATAAATTAATAGATATTATTCATCATGCCCAAAATAAGATTGAACAAATTATTAAAGAAAGAAATAAAAATTTATCTAAAATAAATATAAATAAAATAGCAGAAAAAATCGCTATTGGTGCAATTTTTTTTAATGATTTGAAAAATGATCGTCATTTAAATATTGATTTTAATTTAGAAAATATGATTCAATTTGAAGGCAATACAGGACCTTATTTGCAATATACCTTAGTACGTTTGAAGTCAATTATGACTAAGATACAGTTTAATATTAATTTAGATGAATTAAATTGGTCATTTTTAACTAATTATTTTCAAAAGGATTATTCTTTTATTATTGTTAAACTGTTAGATGATTTTCCTGTTATCCTGGAAAAGGTTATTAAAGATAATATGCCTAGTTTATTAGCTCGTTATTTATTTAAATTATCAAAATATACTAATTATTTTTATGAACAAGAAAAAATTTTAACTTCTGAATTGGAATTAAAAAAAGGGCTTATTTTATTAATTAAAAGTATTTGTATAGTTTTAGAAGAAGGATTAAAATTATTGGGAATTCCTATTGTAGTGCAGATGTGAAGTTATTATGATAATATAAGTTATGATCTAAAAAATAAGAATTAAATTTATGTAAATAAATGGTTGTTATAGTTGGTTTATATTTTGTATAGCATATTGGTATTTGGGCTAAAAAATTATTGTACATAAATTTATGTAAGTATATTAATTTTAAGTTATAAATATCTTTTTAGTTTAAAAAAATTTAATAAAAAAATTATATTATTTTATTAAATTTGTTATTTTTTTGGAAATTTTGTAAATTAATAAGGGAAATTATAGAAATAATATGATTTGGATTTTAATTGCTATTTTATTAGGAAGTTTAAGTATATTTTTATTAGTATATTTTCGGTTTGTGCAAAATAAAAAAATTATTACTTTGATAATCAGTATTTTTATTTTAATAATGTTATGGACTTTTATAAAACATTATCACAAAAACAATAATGATTTAAATGAACAAAATAAACATGTTTTAACTTTAGGTTTAACATCTCCAGTACAAGATGGTTTTGGTATATTTGGACAAGGCGCTAATACAGTTATTAATAGTCATATTCGGGATTTATTGCATGAATATTTGATAAAAGCATATCCTTCAAAAGAAAATGATTATTATACAAAAAATTATAAACCTCGCCTTCTGGTTTCTATGCCTTTAAAACAAACACAAGGTGAATTTAACGGATATTATAAATGTAATTTAATACCAGGCATTAAATTCCATAATGAACACCTATTAACTAATCAAGATATTGTCAATAATTTTCTTTATAATAAAGAAAAAGGTGGTGAACATTCCGGTTTTATTCAAGATATTAAAGTAGATAATAATGATATAAATTGTTTTTTTATTCTTTTTACTGATGATCAAGATCCGTTAAATTATCATCATTTAAGCAAAGTTCCTATTATTATGTTCGAAGGAGAAAATTCTAAAGTTCCTAATCGTCGAATTGGATTAGGTCCATTTAAATTAAAAGAATTTGATAATAATAATATTAAATTAGAACGTTTTAATAATTATTATAAAAAAAATGATTATATTGAAAGCAATATTCAACAAATAAAAGCTTGTTATATTCCTGATACTCAAACTATGAATATGCATCTTAAAAAAGGCGATATCGATATATCTTTTGTTCCTCTTGATAAAACTGCATCAAAAGATTTATCTCGTCATTCTGATTTGCAAATTATCAAACCAGAATCTCTTGTTATGACCTATTTATTTTTAAATTGTCAAAAATTATCTTTAGGAGAACGCCGAAGTATTGCGGAGGCATTAAATCCAGAAAAAAAACAACAATTTTTAAATGAATTAGGTGAAGATACGGAGCGTTATCAGGTTGTTAATAGCGTGTCAGATCCTCGTATGATAGGTTATTTAGAAAAACCTAATTTCGATAATTCTTGTAAAAGTCAAAAACCTGGTTATGGTAAAGAAATAATGTTTTTTAGTATTAACGCAACATCTCCTATATCTTATCGTTATGCTAGTCGTGTTACTGATTTTTTACAAAGAGAGGGTTTCAAAATTAAACATGAGGTTAGAGAATTAAATGAATTAGCTAATAAAGGTGAAAAAGGTGAATTTGATATTTTAATGATTTCGGAAAATTTCGAAGATATTACTCCTTATTATGTTTTAAATTATTTTTTCGGTCCTAAAGAAAAGGGAGGTTCTATGAGTTGGCATCAGTTATCAGATAATGGAGAAATTTTTCAATATTTAAATAATTTAAAATCAAATACTAGTGAACCTGGTTACGATCAAAAAGTTCGTGATTTTCATCAATTTTTATTTAACAAATGCGCTATTATCCCTTTTTATTGTCAAAAATATTCTGAAATAGCTATACGTAAAAATGTAGTTAATTTTAATATTAATATACTTGGAAATCCTGATATTACTAAATTACGTAAAATTTAAATTCACTAAATTTTTTAAATATAAATTTTTAATTTTTAATAAAATTATGTGGTAGGTTAAAGGGGAAAATTTAATTAAATGTTTTTGAACAAATATTTTGTCAAAAAATTACTTTATATCGGATTAATTTTTTTAATTGTTACTATATTAATTTTTGGTTCTATGAAATTTTTTTCCGATCCTGTTGTATCTTTATTAGGTTATAAAAGTACTTATCAACAAAGAGAACAATTAAGAATTCAATTAGGGTTAGATAAATCTTTTTTAGAACAATTTTTTAGATATTTTTATAATATCATTTTTAAATGGGATTTTGGTAAGTCATATGTATATCCTGAAATTTCAGCTTTAAGTTTATTTATAAGATCTTTTAAAATAACTTTTACAATTACTTGTTGTAGTTGTTTAATAGCTTCATTAATAGGAATTTTTTTAGGTTATTTATCGGCTAGAAATTACAAAAGTAAAATAGATTATATTTTGATTTTTACATCTATTTTATTTATTTCTATGCCTAGTTTTATCATTGGTTTTTTGTTACAGTATTTTTTGGCCTTTTATTTTAATTTATTGCCTATTTCAGGATTAGATCAAATTAAATCATGGATTTTGCCTATTGCTTCTTTAAGTTTGATAGCGGTTTTTTCAATTTTTCGTATTGCTCGTTCTACTTTAATATCAGTTTCGAATCAACCTTTTGTGATAGCTGCTAGGGCCAAAGGGTTATCTCAAGAAAGAATTTGGTTTAAACATATATTAAAAAATTCTTTAGTGCCTATTTTTACTCATGTTAGTTTAATTTTTAATTTTATGTTAAGTGGCGCTATTATTTTAGAAAGTATTTTTAATTTAAAGGGTTTAGGTTTATTAATGTTTGATTCTTTTAATCAAAGAGATCTTCCTGTTTTACAATGTTGTGTCATTATGTTATCTTTAGTTATTAGTTTAATTGGAATTTTAGTAGAATTATTATGTTATTTCATCGATCCAACTTTTACTAAAAAGTAATTTTTACCTTAAAAAAAAGGAGGTATTTTTTATTATTATTCGAAACAAAATATTTTATTTTTTGAATTTTTTATTTAAAAAAAATAAGATTTTATTAGTTGGTTTAGTATTATTATTTTTTTTATTAGGAATAACTTTTATTCTTCCTATGATTATTCCTCAAAAGGCTTCTATGTGGAATTATACATATAAATCTTTTTTGGAACCCGGATCAAGTCATTGGATAGGTACAGACTCTTTGGGTCATGATGTTTTTGCTTATTTGATTAGAGGAACTGTGACATCTTTATATATAGCAGTTATTTCTGTTTCTATTAGCTTTATTATAGGTGTAGTTTTAGGAATTTTAGGCGGTTATTTTTCGGGATTTTGGGATATTATAACTAATTTTATTTGTGATTATTTAATTGTTTTTCCAGATTTTATTTTAGCATTTTTAATTATGTTTTTTTTAAAAACTGGGATTTATCAATTAATTATGGTTTTATCTATATGTTATTTACCGACATTTATTAAAAATATTAAAAACGCTACTATTAAAATAACTCGTCAAGATTTTGTTAAAAATGCTTTAGCTTTAGGAGCTAATCATAGTTATATTATTCGAAAACATATTTTTCCTCATTTATTACCAACTTTATTGATTAGAATAGCTTTAAGTTTAAGTAGTGTTATTTTAGTGGCGTCTTCTTTTGGTTTTATTGGGATTGGTTTAGATAATTCTATTCCTGAATGGGGACTTTTATTAAGTTTGAATAAAACTTATATCTATATATATCCGAGATTATTCTTTTTTCCGATGATGTTTATCATTTTTACTAATTTAGCTTTTAATTTTATAGCAGAAGGTATTAATGAATTTATTGAATAATTGATTTTTTTTTTAATAAAATAATCTTTTTTCAAGGAAAGAGGTATGTATAATGGATATAAATAAATCCGAAATCTTATTTAAAATTGAAAATTTGAATAAATATTTTATGGTTAATAACAAAATATTCCGAGCTAATGATAATATTAATTTATCTATTTTCAAACAAGAAACTTTAAGTATTATTGGTGAATCAGGTTCGGGAAAATCTACTTTAGGTCAATTAATTTTACAATTGCAACGAAATAATCAAGGGAATGTTTGGTATTTTCCTGATGATGATTTAAATATTAATTTAAGTCTTTTAAAGCCTAATCAAATGAAAATTTGGCGTCCTGATTTACAAATTATTTTTCAAAATTCTTTTTCCGCTTTAAATCCTAAATTTAAAGTTCGTGATATTATTGGTGAAGGATTAATTATTCATAAAAGGGTTTTTGGTTATAAAGATCCTAGATATTATCAACAAATTATAGATATTATGAATAAATGTGGTTTGTCGTCTGAATTGATGGAACGTTATCCGGCTGAATTGAGCGGAGGCCAAAGGCAAAGAGTTAATATAGCTAAAACATTAATTTTAAAACCAAAATTTGTGGTTTGTGATGAAATTGTCTCCGCATTAGATGTAACTGTTCAAAAACAAATTTTAGATCTTTTAAATGATTTTAAAAAAAAATACAAAGTTACTTATTTATTTATCTCTCATGATTTAGGAGTAGCTCAATATATTAGTGACAGAATCGGAGTAATGTATAAAGGTCAATTGGTAGAATTAGCTCCAACAAAAGAAATTTTTCAAAAACCTATGCATTTCTATACAAAAGAGTTATTAAATGCGATTCCTCGTATTCCTTATTACGAAACTAAATGTTAAAAATATCTTTATAATCAGTTTATTTGATAAATAGTTTTATTTATAAACGCGCGGATTAACATGATGGTCTAAAGGTACATTCGTTTCATTATAAAAATATAATTCAGTGAATTAAAAAAAATATCTTATTGATTTATATTATATTTTAATAATTTCGAGGAGGGATTATTTGTACTAGATGGATCTGAAATATAAATTCGATTATTGCAATATAAATAATTCTATGCCTATATTAAAAGGGATGAAAAAATATGAGTTTGTTACAAGTAAAAAATTTACATACTTATTTTCAATTTGAAAATTCTTTGATTAAAGCTGTGAGAGGAGTTAATTTTGAAGTTAAAGAACAAGAAACTTTAGCTATTATAGGCGAGTCTGGTTCTGGAAAAAGTCAGATTGCTTTATCAATTTTAAAACTTTTACAAACTAATCAAAAAATTGTTCAAGGAAAAATTATTTTTAATCAAGAATTGATTTCTGATTTCGATGAACAGCAAATGCGTAAAATTCGTGGTCAAGAGATTAGCATTATTTTTCAAGATCCTGTGTCAAGTTTAAATCCTTTATTAAAAATTAAAACACAAATTTTTGAAATTTTAAAATTACGCAAGGGTTTATACGGAAAACCAGCTCTTATTCAAGCTATAAAATTATTAGAACAGGTAGAAATTTCAGATCCTTATAAAATTTTGGAATCTTATCCATATCAATTATCTGGAGGATTATGTCAGAGAGTATCTATAGCTATTTCTTTAATTTGTCGACCAAAACTGTTGATTGCAGATGAACCTACTACTGCTATAGATGTTATAGCTCAAAAAGAAATTTTGCATTTAATCAAAGATATGCAAAAAAAATATAATATGTCTATGATTTTTATTACACATGATTTAAGTATTGTTGCTTCTTTGGTTGAAAATATTATTGTTTTATATAAAGGTATGATTGTTGAAAAAGCTCCTTGTAAAAAAATTTTTAGTAACCCTATGCATCCTTATACTAAAAAATTGTTAAATGATTTTTTGTTAACTAGTATTTATCGTTCTAGTATTCAATCTAATGAAAATTTTTATAATGCTGAAAATGAAATTTTTGATTTTCGTAATTTTAAAAATTATGCAGAACCAGATTTAGATTTATATCAAGTATCTGATGAACATTTTATTAGTTGTACTTTAAAAAAATAATTTTTTATTATAATTAAGATTTTTATTCTAGAAATTTTAATTTATTATTTAGCAAAGGGATAAAGATAATTTTATAATGTTAGTTTGTAATAAAATTGATAAATTTTTTAAATTGAAAAAAGATTGTATTTCCGCTTTAAAAGGGGTTAATATATCTTTATCATCCGAAGGTTTAGTTTTTATTATAGGAAAATCTGGCAGTGGTAAAACTACTTTGATGAATATATTAGGTGGTTTGGAGAAAATTTCTGATGGAGATGTTATTTTTAAAAATAAATCTTTTCGAAATTTTAATGAAAGCGATTTCAATAATTATAGAAATCAATCAGTTGGATTTATTTTTCAACATTTTAATTTAATCAATGATTTGACGGTATTTCAAAATATATCAATTGTTTTATAATTACAAGGTAAAAAAGTTGATGATAAAGTAATCAATAATATTCTAAATGAGGTAGATTTAGCTGTTTTTGGTTCACGTAATGTTAATGCATTATCAGGAGGGCAAAAACAAAGAGTCGCTATCGCGAGAGCTATGATTAAGGAACCTGATTTTTTAATAGCTGATGAACCAACAGGAGCTTTAGATAGTGTAACGGGAGAACAAATATTAAGGTTGTTTTCGAAAATCGCTAAACAAAAATTAATTATTTTGGTTTCGCATGATTTAGAAATTGCTCATAAATATGCAGATCGTATCATTGAATTAAAAGATGGTCAGATTATTAAAGATCAAATAAGGAAATCTAAAAATATTTTTGTAGATATTTCGGATTCTGATGTAAAAAATAAAGAATTAACAAATAGTAATCTTATTGATTCAAAAACAATAAGTTCTAGGTTTTTTTCAAAATTATCTTTTTGTATGGCTTTTAATAATATGAAAACCAAAGCTATTTCATTATTTTTTAATATTTTGTTAACAACTTCTTTTTTGGCTTTATTAGGTTTTGTATCGGTAATTTATTTTTTTAAATCTTCGTATGCTATTAAATCAGTTTTGCAAAACCATTCTGCCAAAAATTTTATTTTTTCTAAAGGTTTAGTTTATAATCGATATTTTGAAACATTTCGAAATATGTCAACGATGACTTTTGATGAATTTAATTTATTTAAGCAAAAAAATCCGAAAGTTTATTTGCAACCTATGATAAGTTATGGATTGACTAATGTTAAACAGGAATATGATTCTGATGTTTTTTTTGTTGGCAATGTTATTGATTTTATAGAAACATCAGAAAATGAAAAATTTTGGAGCGCAGTAGGTTATCACAAGCCATTAAATTTTGATAAAAATAAAATTTACATTTCTCGAAATTTTTATGAATTTTTACAATATTATAAGCGGTCAGGAAAGTTAAACAATATTTCTATTAATTCGAAAATATTACCACAACTATTGGATTTGGATAAATCTGTTGTAATCGAAATGACAGATGATCAGTATATACCTCGTATCAAACATTATAATAATTTTAATCAAGATTACAATAAATTAAAATTAAAGAAAAAAACAAGTTTTTTTAATTCTATTAAACGCGCGTTTTTAAAACAGTATTATTGGGTCGAAAATTGTTTTGGTAATCAAAATATAGTTTTATTACCTGCAAAAGTAATGAATGAAATTATAACTCCGGATATTATACAAAAAGGTTATAACGAAGATGAAACTTTTAATTTTTGTAAAATAATAGGTTGTACTAAAGGTCTATCTAAGATGGAAATAGATGATTTGGTTGATAATTATTATCGTTTGTGTATTAATGATTTATCTGAAACAGAAAATCCAAATTTAACATTATCTAAAACTCCATTTGTAAGTTTATTTAATCTTCTTGAAACAGATATAAAAAAATCAATTTTACCATGGATTTTTTGAGCGTTTATTGTATTATCTACTTTTGCTGCGATTATGATAATTATTTTACTAATAATTCTATTAAGCTTAGATACAAAGATATAGGTGTTTTAAGAGCTATTGGAGCTGGTAAAATTTATATTTTATCTATTTTTTAATAGAAATGGCAATATTCTTTTTAATTAATTTAGGTTTAGCTTTAACTTTGATTAAATTATTTTTATTTAAAGCAAACAGTTGGTTTATTTCATATTTCTCTATCCCTTTTTTAATACCAAGTGGAAAAAACTTATATATGTGTTTTTGTTTTAGGATTAATTTTTTATATATTAGTTACTTTTATACAAATTATAAAAATTACTATTAAGAAACCTATTGATATTATTGATTCTAGATAAATATTGTTTTATAAATTAGTTTTATTTATTTTATAAATATTAGAAAAAATAATTGAATTATAAAAATAAATATTAATGAAAAAACAAATTTATGTTGACATTTTGTCAAAGATCATACATTATTATTATTGGTGATTTTTAATTAAATTAATGTACTAAAAACCAATGTGTCAATTTTCAAAAATTAATTTAATAATTAAAATTGTTTTTTAATATAATAATTTTTTCAATAATTAAATCTTGAGTTTAAATTTATTCTATTTGGTAAATAAACTTTATAGATAAATTCTATAAATAATTCAAATATAAACAGGAGCCATTAATTGATGAATAATCAAGAGTTAGCGTTAAAATTGCACGCGCAAAAAAAAGGTAAGTTAGCTACAGTATCTAAAGTAGAAGTTAATAATTTAAAAGAATTGGCTCTCGTTTATACTCCGGGAGTAGCAGAGCCATGTTTAAAAATTAAAGATAATCCTGAAGATGTATATAAATATACTTCTAAAGGTAATAATGTTGCAGTTATTAGTAACGGAACAGCAGTATTAGGTTTAGGAAATATTGGTGCTTTGGCTTCTATTCCGGTAATGGAAGGTAAAGCTGTTTTATTAAAGAAATTTGCTAATATTGATTCTTATCCTATTTGTGTAGATTCTGAAGATCCTGAAGAAGTAATTAATATCATTAGTAAAATTTCTTCTGTATTTGGCGCTATTAATTTAGAAGATATTAAAGCTCCTGAGTGTTTTGAGATTGAAGAAAAGTTAAAACAAAAATTATCGATTCCTGTTTTCCATGATGATCAACATGGTACGGCTATTGCTGTTGCTGCTGGATTGATTAATGCTTTAAAAGTTGTGCATAAAAAGATGTCTGAAATTGAAATAGTTATTTTAGGAGCAGGAGCAGCAGGCACAGCTATTGCGAAATTATTATTATTATTAAAACCTAAAAATATTGTTTTAGTAGATAAACACGGAGCAATTAATTCTAAAGATTTAGCATTATTAAATGTAAGTCAACAAAAATTAGCTAAAATAACTAATTTTTATAATGAAACCGGTAATTTAAATGAAATTATCAAAAATAAAGATGTTTTTATTGGGGTTTCTAAATCTAATTTATTAACGTCTGATATGGTTGCTAGTATGAATAAAGATGCTATTGTATTTGCTTTGGCTAATCCAGTACCAGAAATTATGCCATTAGAAGCTAAGAAAGGTAATGCTCGTATTATAGCGACAGGTCGTTCAGATTTCCCTAATCAAATTAATAATTTATTAGTTTTTCCGGGAATTTTTCGCGGAGCTTTAGATAGTAAAGTTGCTCAAATTACAGAAGAAATGAAATTAGCTGCTGTTTATGCTTTAGCAGCTGTTATTCCTGAATCTCAATTAAATGAGGAAAATATTTTACCCTCTATTTTTAATCCTGAATGTACAAAAGCTATTGTTAAAGCTATAGAAAAAGTAAGTAATATATCTTAAAATAATAAATTTTATAAAATTAAATTTTATATTATTTTATATTTGAAAGAAAGGGAATTATTTTTATGCAAGGATTATTAATTTTACAAAATGGCTTCGAAGATTGCGAAGCTTTAGTAACAAGAGCTTTATTAAAAAATAATGGTTTTGAAGTTACTACTTTGACATTTAATAATTCATTAGATGTGGTTTCGGCATCAGATTTAATGGTTAAAGCTGATATATCTAAAAATGTTATTTATGATAAATATGATTTTTTAATTATACCAGGCGGACCGTATGTTAAAGATGTTATAGAAAATGAACATGATTCTTTAAAAAACATATTAAATATAATTAAAATATTTTCAGATTCTAATAAAATTATTGCAGCTATATGCGCAGCTCCTGCATTTTTGGGAAAATTAAATTTATTAAAAAATAATTCTTTTACTTGTTTTCCTGGATATGAGATTTATATTAAAGAAGGAAAATATTGTCCTGACAAAATGACAGTTGTAAGTGGTAATTTTGTGACTTCACAATCACCTTGGACAGTTTTAGATTTTGTTAATGTTTTATTGAAAACGTTAAATAAATAATAAAAATTAATTTTTAATCTCAAAAATATATTGATTATTTTAAAATAACTTAAATAAAAAAACAAAATAGGAAGTAGTCTTTTATATATGAATATAAATAGTTCTATTAATGATTCAACTTTTAATCCACATAAAAAACCTAAATTAAAAATTTTAGGTTTTTCGATTGAGTTTGCTTTGCTTTTATTGAGTATTTCTATAATGCATATTTGGATTTCTTATGACGCTACCAAAGGACAATTTAATTCATCTTGGCATAATTTAATTTCAGTTTTATTATTTACTATGATTTTAGCTGAAATATTAAAAGTAATAGGTAAAAAAATCCCCATTTTAAAAGATATGGGCGGAGGAGCAATTTTTTGTTTATTATTACCAGCTTTTTTATTTAATTATAATTTTTTCCCTCGTAATTTTGAAACATCATTAATGCAATTTCAAAGTGCATTTCGCGAAAGGATATCTTTTTTTAATAAAAATAGTAATATAGGTTTTTCTGAATTTTTTGTTGCTTCATTGGTTTGCGGTAGTCTTTTGAGTATTGATAAATTTATTTTAAAAAAAAATGGTCCTAAATTTTTATTTTTAGTTATTTTATCTTTAATTTGTTCTGGGTTAGTAACAGGACTTTTAGGCATTTTTTTAAAACCTATTGGTGGTATAGATAGTGTCCCTGGTAGTCATCGTAATAGTTTTTTAGATGCTATATTTTTTATTTTTGTTCCTATTTCGTGTGGGGGTTTAACATGTGGGATTATTCCTCTGATAAAAGTGTTTTCGCAAGGAATAGTTCGTTTTGAAGATGCTTTTAAAAACCACATTATCACTTCTTTGTTAATCGGTGGTATTTTAAGTGTTATGTTCGGTGGTTTAATTAAAAAAATTTTTGGTAATTCGGAATATAGTAGTCCTGAAGGTGAATTGGATAAGAATATAAATAAATTAAGTAATAATAAATTTAATCATCTCGAAAATGAAAAAAAAGATAATAACTCGAATTTAAGTTTTTTAAATATGAAAATGGGTTTGTTGATGATTTTCTCTTTATACGCTTTAAGTAGCATTTTTAGAACTTTATTATTAAAATTATGGCCGTCCACCAATTTAGAAAAATATATACCTCCTACTATTATTTTTTTAGTTATTTTGGTTTTATTGATTAAGTTTTTTGATTTGATTTCGGATAATTATATTCAATATATCAATCAAGCTTCTAAATTTATTACTCAATCATTTTCATCTTGTATTTTAGTAGTTGTTGGTATTAACATTAATATTTTAATGATTATTAATCGGATTTCTAATTTATCTTTTTTGTTCACTTGTATTGCTTGTGTTTTAACTACTGCTTTAACATCTGCTATAATTGGTAATAAAATGGGTTATTATCCGGTTCAAGCTTCAATTGCTGCTGGACTTTGTGCTAATAGTATTGGTGGTGCAGGCAATTTGGCTATTCTGGAAGCTTCTGATTCTTTAGAATTATCTCCTTATGCGCAAATTTCTACTCGTCTTGGTGGAGATTTAACAGTAATTGTAGCTAGTATATTTTTTCCATTATTTTACTTTATAAATTGATAAATGTTATCTATCAATAGATGATCTTTTTTAGAAAAAATTGTGGAATATTTAATTAAATTAGCTCTGATTGCTATAGAAACTGAACTTTTATGTTACCCTTCGTTAGGTTTAGTTTCTATAAATAGTTGCGGATCTCATCAAGATATGAATTTTAATCTTTTTATGAAGTCTAAAGAAACTTTTGGCATTTATTTTTATCATATTTATAATTTAGTTTTATCATATAAATCATTAAATTTTAATAAATTAAGAGTATTAGGTTTAGAACAAGAAAAACGCATGTTTGAAGTTACCAAGAACATAAATACTCATAAAGGTTTAATTTTTTCTTTCGGAATTATTTATTATGTAGTTTCGTATGGTTTATTTCATAACATTCCTTTTTCTAATTGGCATTTTCAAACATGCAAATTAACTAAAGAATTACGTAAAGATTTTTTATATTTTAGTAATAAAACTCCTGGTGAAAAGATCTTTACAAAATTTGGAATTGCGGGAGCACGCGGAGAAGCTTTAACGGGTTATTATAAAATTTTTTTTCAAGGTTTGCCGTTTATTTTACGTATTTATAAAAAAAATCCCTACTTAAAAGCTCAAGAATTTTATTTATGTTTGTTAATTTTTTATATGAGTATTATTGAGGATACAAGGGCGCCAAAGAGGCCTAAATTTCGTGCTATCTAACCAATAGCTAGGGCAGATAAACCCTGAAAGGATATGGTCGGTTTAGTAAACGAAAGAATATTGGATTATAGCAGACCATAAAAGCGGGTTGCGACGAAAGCAAATTAGTCAAGACGACCCCGCCACCGAATAATTCTATGGAGAAGCCTGAGATGGTCTAAGAAGGAAAATGAATGTAATCTCAAAACCTGTTCGGAAGTTGCTTGAACGGACAGTCCAGAGTCTACTAATATAAGTTGTAGGGCGCCAAAGAGGCCTAAATTTCGTGCTATCTAACCAATAAGCCAGGGCAGTTAAACCCTGAAAGGATATGGTCGGTCGGGCAGACGAAAGAATGTCGGATTAGAGCAGACCATAAAAGCGGGTTGCGACGAAAGCAAATTAGTCAAGATGACTCCGCTACCGAATATAATATCTATGGAGAAGCCTGAAATGGCCTAAGAAGGAAATTGATGTAATTATATAACCTGTTCCGGAAGTTGCTTAAACGGACAGTCCAGGGTCTACCAACATACATACAACGTGTTGAGTAGTTTAACAAATAAAGAAACCTGGAATCAGCCTCCCTAAAGAGGATACTTCCCCTAAAGAATTAAGGTAGAAATTTAGAGCAACTTGGAGAATCCTAAAACTAAGTAATTAAGTTTACTAATCTGGAAATAAAAGACCGGATGGTCAAGGATAAAGAATCTTCTTAGTAGTCGTAAGAGTAAAACCTAAATTTGGAATAATTTAGTTAATCGTCTTACCAAGAGGAGAGTTAATCACTCTCATAGGGCGAAAGAAGAAAGTAATTTATTATTTATTCAATGGTATCGGGAAAGGGGTTGATAAATTATGTCAACAACGGCTTCACCAGAAACTAAACTTTCGCGAACATTGAATAAGATTCAATATTGTTCATTAAACAGTTATCCCCTAAAAAGGGAATTACAGCAGGGAATGAATAACTTTTATAACACATTAATGGCATTCAACAAAATTGCCTCCAACAAAGGGGCGGGTACACCAGGTATCGATAATGAAACCATTGATGGAATCAATCTAGATAGACTAGAAAGATACCATCAGGAATATGTCAATAATGGTTATCACCCAAAACCAGTTAAAAGAATATTCATTCCCAAAGATAATAAAAAAACCAGACCCTTGGGTTTACCGACTATCAAGGATAGAT
>NZ_JAHBAJ020000012.1:0-23044 GCF_018390775.2 Sesame phyllody phytoplasma
TCTTACGACTACTAAAAAGATTCTTTATCCTTGACTATCAGGGCTTCTATTTCCTGATTAGTAAATTTAATTACTTAGTTTTAGGATTCTCCAAGTTACTCTAAATTTCTACCTTAATTCTTTAGGGGAAGTATCCTCGTTAAGAGGTTGATTCCAGGTCTTCTTCACTTGATAAACTACTCAATACATCGATAATATATTAGTAGACTCCGGACTGTCCGTTTAAGCAACTTCCGGAACAGGTCTTATCATTGCATCATTTCCCTTCTTAGGCCATTTCAGGCTTCTCCATGGAATTATTCGGTGGCGGAGTCCTCTTGACTAATTTGCTTTCGTCGCAACCCGCTTTTATGGTCTGCTGTAATCCGGCATTCTTTCGTTTGACTGACCGACCATATCCTTTCAGGGTTTATCGGCCCTGGCTATTGGTTAAATAGCACGAAATTTAGGCCTCTTTTGGCGCCCATCGATGGATAATAAAGATTTAACAATTGTATACCATGATAAATTTCTATTATAAGGCAAAAAACGTTTTAATTCCCATTGTAAACAGCATTCTAAAATTACTAAAAAATTTGTGTTAACGATTATATAATCATGATTTTTAGCGTAAAAATAATGAAAACTATTAACATAATGAGTTCGTTGGGACATTTCTAAAACCCATTTATGAATAGACAAATTAAAATAATTACGACCTAAATCTAAAAAAAATTGCATAGCTTTATTTTTAACATTTTTATTTAAACAATAATCATACATACCAAATTCTTTTCTTAAAGCGCATAAAGAAATATCAGGGGTGTGTGGATATAATTCGTAAGGTATTATTCTCATTTACAATCCTTTTTAAATAATTTAATTTACAATTTACTCTTATATTTTAAAAAATGAAATTATATTTATTTTAATTTATTTATTAAAATAATAAATTTTTTATATTCAAATAAAAATGATTAATTAAAAAAAATTTTTAATTTTTCTTTTTCGAAACGCTGAAATAGTTTATCTTTCTGACCTACTAAAATTTTATTTTTGGTAATACCAAAAACTTTTAAACTTTCAAAAGTATTTTCTTCCGATTGAATTTGATCTAAAATACATTGAGCGGTAGTCGGTAAAAAGGGTTGCAATAAAATGCCAATAAAACGTAGATTTTCTATAGCATTATATAAAAAATAATTTAATTTATTAATATCTTGAGGACAATTACTTTTAAATAATTCCCATGGTTTCATTAAATCAATGTATTTATTGCCATAACGAGCTAAATGCATAATATTTTCGATAGCCTCAGATACTTTAAAATCTTTCATACACGAACGAATTTTTGGTAAAGTTGAAATAGCTAAATTAGATAATTGTAATCCTAATTCATCTTCAAAGTTATTAACTTTAACAATTTTATTATCGCGATATTTTTTTAACATTCCTAAAGAACGACTTAATAAATTACCAACAGTATTTATCAAATCTGTATTATAACGTTCAAACATTAAATCATAAGTTAAACAGCCATCAGATGCATAAGGAATCTCATGTAAAACAAAATAACGAATAGCATCAATAGGAAATATCTTCTTTAAATCATCAACATAAACTACATTTTGAGTAGATTTAGACATTTTACGATCATTAAATAAAATCCAAGGATGAATTAAAAATTGTTTCGGTAAAGGTAGTTTTAAAGCAAATAAAAAACTTAAATAATAAATCAAATGAAATCTCACAATATCTTTACCTATAATTTGTAAATCAGGTGGCCAATATTTAACTAAATTTTTATGATCATACCAATTTTTAGAATAATCTTTTCCAGGATCATCTAATAAACTTGTAATATAATTACTTAAAGCATCAAACCAAACATAAGTAATATGATCATTATCGAAAGGTAAAGGTATACCCCATTTAAAAGAAGTTCTTGAAATAGATAAATCTGCTAATGGTTCTTTTAATAAATTTAAAATTTCTTTTCGACGTGCTAATGGTTTGATTAAATCAGGATTTTCTTTTAAATATTGTAATAAAAGCGGTTGATATTTTGATAATTTAAAAAAATAAACTTCTTCTTGCATCCAAATCGGAGTTTCTCCACTAGGCAATTTTTTATCAATTAAATCTTTTTCTGATACATAACTTTCTTCTGAAATAGAATACCATCCTTGATAAATCCCCAGATAAATATCTTTTTGTTGAAATAGTTGATCTATAAATTTTTGAACATATTGTTTATGTTTTTCATTGGTAGTTCGAATAAAATAATCATATTCAATATTTACAGATTTATAAACCTGTTTAATTTCATAAGAAATAAAATCAACATATTCTTGATTGGACATCTTATTCATTAAAGCTTTATTTTCTATTTTTTGACCATGTTCATCTGTTCCTGTTTGAAAAAAAACAGAATATCCTTCCATTTTTTTAAAACGCGCTATAGCATCTGCTAAAATCATTTCATAAACATTACCTATATGAGGCAAAGCTGAAGTATATACAATTGAAGTAGTAATAAAAAATTTATCTTTTTTCATCATATAAACTAATTTTCATTACTCCTTATTTTCTAACTGATCCATTGGTATTTTCAAATAATGATAAATTTGTTTTTTAGATATATTACGATCTTTAGATAAACATCTTAAAGCTTCTTTTTTGGAATAACCATGTTTTAATAAAAGCAAAAAATGTTCTTCCAAAGATAAATATTGATATGTTGATAAAAATAAATTTTTATCAATAGTTATTACATATTCACCTTTAAAAGATATTTTCTCTTTTTCTTTTAAAATTTCATTAATATCACCATAAATAATAGTTTCAAATTTTTTTGTTAATTCTTTAGATAAACTAATATTTCTGCGAATATAATGTTTTTGAATCAATAATAAAGTATCTAATAAACGCATAGGGGATTCAAATAAAATCAAAGTACCTTCAAAAAAACGATATTTTAATAAAATTCTTTCTTTTTGTATTGTTTTTTTAGGTAAAAAACCTAAAAATAAAAAAGGTAAATCAAAAGTAGAAATACTAAAAGCTGTTATAACAGCGGAAGCTCCTGGTATAGAACATACATAAAAACCTGCTGATTGCACTGCGCGCACTAATAACAAACCCGGATCACTAATTAAAGGAGTTCCTGCATTACTAATAAGAGCTAAATTTTTATTTTGTTTCAATAGGGATAACACTTTAGAAACACGTTGTTTTTCATTAAATTGATGTAATGACAATAAATTATTATTAAATTGATAAAATTTCAAAATTTTATACGCCTGACGAGTATCTTCAGCCAAAATATAATCTACCTGTTTTAGAATATCTAAAGCTCTAAAAGTTAAATCTGACATATTACCTATAGGAGTAGCAACTAAATATAAAGTGGCTTTTTTTTCCTGAAAAGTTTTTTGAGTATATAACATAATTCATATCCATTTTAACTATTCTTTTTTTTAATTTCTAAAATTAAAGCTAACCAACAAAATTTATTTTCCATTTTTAAGCTAATAGGTTCTAAATCATTAAAAATTTTTAACCAATGAATAATCTCTATTTCAGATAAAGAAATTAAATAACTTATTTTAAATAAATCATTTGGAAATATATTTATTGATTTGTTTTGTTTTTTATAAAGCAAATCTAAAAAAAATTTACTTAATATAAATAAAAAATCACTAAAAAAATAATCATAAGTCATCAAATTAAAAGTTTTATTTAATAATTCATTAGAAAAAAATTTTTTATGAAAATTTTCTAAAAAAATTAAAAAAAATTTTTTTAAATTAAATAAATAATGCTTATTGATTAAATAAATTTCTTGTTTATTTATTTCTTTCAATAAATTAAACAATATTTTATCTAAAATATCTTTTTGCAAATCTGAAGTATCAGATAACGAAGATTCAACACAGGGATGCCAACATAATATTTGAGCTCTAGAAACAATAGTAGGTAAAACTAGATTACGATCTTCAGTTATTAAAATACCTAAAATATTTTCATTTATAGGATTTTCTAAAAAATATAATAAACTATTAGCTGCATTGTAACTGATCTTATCTATATCTTCAATAACATAAATCTTTTTTTTTTGCATTAAAGAAGTTTGCGTAAAATAATTAAACATTTCTAAGATTTGTTCTTTACCTACAGAAATATTTTTATTATAACGCAAATAATAAAAATTAGGATAACTATTTTCTGAAATCATTTTTTTTAAATTATCAGGTTTAATTTGATCTGTCTGTAAAAATTCATAAACCAAATCTATAATGAAGGCGTGTTTTGTCGATGTATTATAAGTAGTTTCAATCAAATATAAATGAGATAATTTTTTATCACGTATTAACATTCTAAAATATTCTATTAGATAATTATCAGACATAATCTTTATATATTTAACCCAAATAATTCACGTAATTTTTCCAAAATAATTAAATGTACTTCTTTAACAGAAAGATTATTAGTATTAATTTTAATAATTCTTTTAGGATATCGACGACAAAGCCTTAAATAACCTTTTCTAATTTGTTGGTGCCAAAAAAGTTTTTGAGTGTCAAAACCTTCTAATTTACTTTTATTTCGAACATATAATCTTTTTAAAATTTGTTTAGGTTCTAAATCTAAATAAAAAGTAATATCGGGTAATAAATTATAAGCTAAATAATTAATTTGCTTAATAAATTTAATACCTAATTTCCTCACATAACCTTGATAAACAAAAGAAGAATCTAAATAACGATCACAAATAACAATTTTATTATCTGACAAAGCCGGTTTAATAACTTGTTGAAGATGTTCTATTCTATCTGCTGCATATAATAAAGCTTCTGTAGCAAAATTAATTTTATTATGCGTATTAATTAAAATTTGTTTTATTGTTTTAACTAAATCATAACCACCGGGTTCTCTAGTCATAATAACCGGATATTTATTTTTAATAGTTTTAAATAAAGATAAAACATGAGTTGTTTTGCCTACACCATCTCCACCTTCAAAAGTAATAAACATAAATTTTACCCTTAACTTTCAAATTAAAATTAAAAAATAATAAATTTAAATAAAACAAATAAAACAATTAAATAGAATTATATTTTTTTATTATAAATTAAATAATAAAACTACAAAACAATAATAATAGATGAAAAAATAATATTAAATAATCAATATAATTCATAGAATAATAAGTTAATTTAGTACGCGGAGCTCCCAAAATATAACCTCGCGACTCCATAGCGTTAGCTAAAATAGAAGATTTTTTAAAAGAAAGAACAAAAATAGGTATCAATAAGGCAATAAGATAATAAATTTTTTTGAAAATATTTTGAGTATTTAAATTAATACCTCGAGAAGTTTGCGCTTTTATAATTTTTTGAGACTCAAATAACAAAAAAGGTATAAACATATAAATTAAGGATAATAACATAGTAAAAGTTTCTAAAGGGAAATGAATTTTTTTAAGAGGTTTCAAAATTAACTCTAATCCATCATTTATTTCCATAAAAGAAGTAGTAAGAGAAAATAAAGTAAAAATCAAAAAAATCATCAAAATACGTATAATAACGAAAAAAGTTTTCCATATATAATTCGGAGATAAAAATAACATTTTTATATCACCGATAAACCAACCTCTAGAAAAAAATAAACTAGGCAATAAAAAATTAATTAACAAAAACACATAACTGTACAAACCGCTTAAAAAATAATATTTAAAAACAAAAAATAATAAAACAATTAAAAACCAAATATAAAATTTATCCCACATTAAAATTTTAATGTCATCATAAGCTTTAGACATAGTTGATAAATTAAAGATTAAACTTAATATAATTAACCAATTCAAATGCGAAATATTTTTAATTAATTTTATCCATGAATAATTGGTTTTTGTAAATAACCAAAATACCAAAAAAAAATTAAAAATTAATATCACTATATAAAAAAAATTCTTAAACCAATCATTATGTATAAAATCTGATGTAAAACTTAAACCTAAAATAATTTTTAACCAACAAATAAATACAAATATTTTAACAGCAGGATGAATTGAATATAAAAAAAATCTATTACGATATGAAATTAAATTATTTTTATAATGTTTTACTATCATATCATTAAATCCCACCTAGATAAAATTTACGTAAATAAGATAAACATTCCTCTTCAGAATAAACCGGATGAAAAGGAATGTTTAGAGATTTTTCGATTAATTTTAAAATACGAAAGGTTTGAGGTTCATATAAATTAAATTTTTGCAATTCAAAATTTTTAAAAAAAATTTCTTTAGAATTATCAAAAACAATATTACCTTTTTCCATAAAAATCACGCGAGTAGCGTATTGAGCTACTAAATTCATATCATGAGTAATACAAACAATTGTTTTTTTTTCCACTTGATAAAGATATTGAAAAATATTAATTATATCGGAATAACCTTGAGCATCTAAACCTCTAGTTGGTTCATCCGCAATAATAATCTGTGGTTCCATAATTAAAATCCCAGCAATAGCAACTTTTCTTTGCTGACCACCAGATAATTTAAAAGGAGAAGTGTTTAAAAAATCACTATTTATTCCTACTTTATTTAAAATTTCTATAGCTTTTATTTGTAGTTCAGAAATTTTTATATTTTCAGAAGTTAAAGCAAAAAGAACATCTTTTAAAACAGTAGATTCGAATAATTGATATTCAGGGAATTGAAAAATTAAACCTATTTTACGTCTTAAATTAGTTAAAATTGTTGAAGACGTTTTATCATTAATTATTTTATCAAAAATTTTCACTATACCTTTTGTAGACAATAACAAACCATTCATTATTTGTACTAATGTAGATTTACCTGAACCTGTAGGACCAACAATAGCAATAAACTCTTGGTTTGTATTAATAGATAAATTAATTTTGTTTAAAGAAAAAATGTCATCTTTATTATATGTAAAACTTACATCTTTAAATTGTATTGCCATAAAAAATCCTTTAATTTAGACAAAATAATAGGCGGGTTTTGTAATTGATTAAAATCCTGTTGCAACTGGTAATAAAGTTTTAAAGATAAAGGCAAATTGATGAAATTATTTTTTAAAAATATCTCATCTTTCATAAAGTTAACAGGGGTATCTTGTTTTAAAAGATTACCTTTTTGTAAAAAAATAATTTCATCACTTTGAAAAGCAAATTCCCAATCATGAGTAATAATGATTAAAATTTTATTATCAGTTCTATGAATATCTTTAATAATATTATTAACTTCTTTAGTTCCTTGTGGATCTAAAAAAGATGTAGGCTCATCAAAAATTATAATTTGCGGATCCATAACTAAAACAGATGCAATAGCTACTAACTGTTTTTGACCTCCAGACAATTCTTGAGGATTACAATCTAATAAATGTAAAATATTTAATTTTTTAGCAATATTAAAAATCTTTTTTTGCATTTCTTCGCGAGATAAATTTTGATTTTCTAATCCAAAGGCGATATCATGTTTTACATCGCAACCAATAAATTGATAATCAGGATTTTGAAAAATAATGCCAATACGAGAACGTAATAAAAATAAATTTTCTTCTGTTAATGCAATATTATCAATAATCACTCGACCTTTTTGAATGGGCAATAAACCAACTAAAATTCTAGCTAAAGTAGATTTACCCGAACCATTACCGCCTATAATCGAAATCCATTTTCCAGAATTAACACGAAAATTTAAATTTTGTAAAATTTCATCATCTTTATAACTAAAATACAAATTTTCAACAATAATCATAATCTACCTTAATAACTCGAATATTTTTAATCTCTATTATATTTGAAAATATTTAATAAAATTAAAAATTATTAAAACATAAAATATAATAAAAAAATATCAAAAATATTTAATTCAAATAAAACGAATAATAGCCATAGGAGCTGAATCGCCACGACGAAATTCAGTTTTAATGACACGTGTATAGCCGCTTGATCTATCGTTATATTTCGGAGAAATTTCCTTAACTAATTTACGCAAAATTGTTTGATTATTACTAAATTTTTGATTAAAAAATAAATTTAAAGCTCTTCTATGATTAGCTAAATTTGATGTTTTTGTTAAATTAATAACTTTATCCATAATACGACGTAACTCTTGAGCTTTTGATAAAGTAGTAGTTATCTGTTCAGCTATCACTAAACTAGATACTAAATTTTTCAATAAAGCTTTTTTTTGAGATTTATTACGTCTTAATTTGCTAAAACTCATAATATAACATTTATCCTCTTTTCGTTAAATTGTTTAGTTTATTCTGATTTGTTTAACATACCAAAATGCAAATCTAAATTCTTCATTTTTTCTTTAAGTTCTTCAAAAGATTTTTTTCCTAAACTACTTAATTTAGTAATTTCTTCTTCTTGGTGACTAACTAATTCTCGAACAGTAAAAATTTTCGATTTTTTTAAACTATTTAATAATCTAACTGATAATTCTAATTGTTCAATTTTAAAATCTAATGCATGATTATGATGAGATTTTTCAGGTTCTTGAATAAAATTAATCTGTTGAGTTTCTTCTGATAATTCCACTAAAACAGCTAAATGATCTAATAAAATTTTAGCTGCTACAGCTAAAGCTTTTTTAGGAGTAATAGCACCATTAGTTTCAATTTCTAAAATTAATTCTTCTTTATTACCTAATTTTGATTCTACATGAAAAGTACTACGAACAATAGGAGTATATATAGAATCTATAGCAATAACACCAAATTCGCCGCGGTTATAAATTTTATTTTCTTCAGAACCTTTATAACCAATACCTCGACGGACAGTTACTTCCATTTTCAATCTTGCATTTGAACTTAAAGTTGCTATTAAATGAGATGGATTAATAATTTTAATACCTGCAACAGGTTTAAAATCAGCGGCTGTTACTTCTTTAGGGCCTGTTACATCCATTTCTAATTTTTGTTCAAAATCTTCTATAGAATTATAATCAGAACTTAAAATAACCCCTTTTAAATTAAGTAAAATAGTCATTACATCTTCAGTAATACCTTCTATAAAACTAAACTCATGTTTAACACCTTCAATTTTAACATTAACAATAGCGATACCCGGCAAAGAAGAAATTAAGATTCTTCTTAAAGGTGTACCTAAAGTATTACCATAAGTTGAAGATAAACATTGAATAATAAAACGACTACAATTAGAATTAGAATTTTCTTCTTCTTGAATTTGCATTATAGGTTTTAAAAATTGTAATTTTTTCATGTCAATATCCTTTTTTATCCACGAGGGCGTTTACGAGGTCTACAACCGTTATGAGGAACAGGAGTAGCTTCTTTCAAACACGAAACAAATAACTCCGCATCTTGCAAAAGTAAAACAGTATCGCGAGCAACACCAATACCATTAAAACGAACTTCTACTTGTTTGGCACCATAATTTTTAGTGGCTATTTCGAAAACACTTTTGGCAACTTGTTGAGCAGCAAATAAATTACTTTTACGAGTCCCATGAAAACCTAACATACCAGCACTCTTTTGTACAATAGTATTACCTTGTTCATCTGTAAAATTAATAATAGTATTATTAAAACTAGTTTTTATATGAATAATTCCCACAGGAACATTTTTTTTAACTTTTTTATCTTTTTTGATTTGTTTTTTTGAAGACATAAATTAAATTATCCTCTTTTTTTGATATTATTTTTTTTAACTGAATCAGCAAGATTTATTTGCCGATTTCGTCTAGATGTTTTAGCATTATTACGAGTATTTTGACCTCTTGCTGGCAAACCCAAGTTATGCCTTCTACCTCTATAAGAATTAATAGATATTAAATTTTTAATATTCATTAAAGAAAGTTCTCTCCGAAGCAAACCTTTTTCGTTTAATTTATTAATTTCTGTTCTAATAGCGGCTAATTGAGATTCTTGCAAATCTTTTACTCTAATATTTGCATCAATATTAATTGATTGTAAAATTTTACGAGATGTTTTGATACCTATACCATAAATATAAGTTAAACCAATCAAAATACTTTTAGTACCAGGAATATCTGCTCCTGCAAGTCTTAACATTTATAATATACTCCTTTCTGTATTAACCTTGTCTTTGATTATGACGACGTTGCTTTTTATTAATAACAAACACTTTTTTATTACGTCGAACAATAATATCATCAGCACTACGTTTTTTTACAGATGCACGTACTTTCATAATTTAGATTCCTTTACACTTTACAATTTATAATTTATAACGATATACAATACGGCCTATATCTTTAGAATCTGAACTAAATTCTACCTTTACTTTATCGCCTAAAGAAATATGAATATTATTTTTTCGTATTTTACCCGAAATACAAGCTATTATATTTTTTTTATTAGGCAATTCCAATTTAAATTTAGCACCGGGTAATGTTCCAACAACCGAAGCATCTATACTTATTTTTTCCATATAATAGTCTTAATAACCCCTTATTACAAATTTATAATGTTAAAATTTCATAACCTTGATCAGTAACTAAAATAGTATGTTCAAAATGAGCACTTAAACTATTATCTTTACTAACTGCCGTCCAACCATCAGGAAGTATTTTAACTTCTTTACTACCTAAAGTAAACATTGGTTCGATGCAAAAAGTCATACCTGGCACTAATACGTAATCTTTTTCAACAAAATTAAAATTAAAAATATAAGGTTTTTCATGTAAAGATTTACCAATACCATGACCAGAAAAACTTTCAATAATACCATAACCATTTAAAATACCTATTTTAAAAATAGCATTTGAAATATTTGATATTCGGTTGCCCGGGTAAACTTGTTCAATACCTTTATACAAAGCTTCTTGAGTATCTTTCAATAATTTAATGGTTTTATCAGGAATATCACCTATAGCATATGTCCACGCAGCATCTACAAAATAACCCTGATATTTAATCCCTAAATCTATAGTTATGATATCACCAGTTTTTAAAATCTCTTTGTCAGAAGGTACTCCATGAACTATCGCATCATTCACAGAAGTACAAATATATCCTGGAAAACCATCATAATTTTTAAAAGCAGAAATAACATCATATTCTTTTATAAATTTATTAGCTAATAAATCTAATTCTCCTGTAGAAATACCTTCTTTTAAAAAAAAAATCAATTTTTTCTTAATTTGGGATAAAATTTTTCCTGCCATTTTCATTATAGCGATTTCATCTTTTTTTTTAACGAATAACATAATATAATTGATTCCATTTTGTATATTTTAATAAAAAAACTTTATTCCATAAAATTACTAAATAAAACATTTAATAAAATTAAAATAATTTATTATATAATTTATCAACATTAGTGCTAGTTGTAATTTTTTGTACAATTTCAATAGCTACACCAACCACAATTATAAGACTAGTTCCTCCTAAATTAAAAGTAGAAAGACGATCTGATTTATTAAATAGCAAGAAATTAATTATATCAGGTAAAGCAGCTAACATTGTTAAAGAAAATGCTCCCATAAGAGTCACTTTAAACACTTTTTGTGTAATTTTATACACAGTCTCTTGACCTGGTTTAACTCCATCTAGATAAGCATCTTGTTTAGATAAATGATTAGCAATCTCATGAGGATCTAACATAATAAAAACAGAAAAAAACGAAAATAATAAAATTAATAAAAGATAAATAAAAAAACCTAAACCTAAATAATAATATTGTGATTCTTGTAACTGACGAGTAAATTTTTTAAAAGCATTATCTTCCGATAAAAAAGCGCCTATAGTTGGCAAAATATTAAGAAAAGTATTAGCTAAAATAATAGGTAAAATACCGGAAGTATTAATTTTTAAAGGTATATGGTTTTGAATTTTATCATGTTTTTTATGTGTAGCATAATTAATAGGAATTTTTAAATAAGAAGAGCATAAAATAATTGTTAAAATCAATAAAATTAAAAAAGATAATGAAATTAAAATTTTTTTGCTTAAACTAAAAAAATTATCATTTAACCATAAATATTTAAAACTTTTAGATAAATTTTCACTTATACTTATAACTATAAAAATAGAAACTCCATTACCTATACCTTTATTAGTAATTAGATCAGATAACCAAATACAAATAAAAGAACCAACAATTAAAAAAAATACTACTTGTAAAACTAAAAATTTTTGTTGAGCAATATCAAACATTCTAGAGCGAATAACAGAGGATAATCCTTGTCCTAAAGCTATTATTAAAGTAAGCAATCTAGTAATAAAATTAATTTTGTACTTACCAATAGAACCTTGTTCATTCCATTCTTTTAAAGATGGAAAAATTTTACTAGCAATTTGTATAATAATAGAAGAAGTGATATAAGGCATTACCCCTAAAGATAACAAATATATAGGCATATAACTATTAAATATAGAGATATCTCTTGATAATGCTTTTTGGATCTGCGAAAATCTTAAAATATTAAGAGGTATACATGGAATGTATATTTTTAAACCAATTACATAAATAAAAATAATAAATAAAGTTAAAAAAATTTTATTTATAATATGTCGTTTATCTTTAATAAAGCTTACTAATATTTTCATTAAAATTTACCTTTTTTATTTTATTTTATACAACTTTAATTTTCCCTCCGGATTTTATAATAGCTTCTTCCGCTTTTTTAGAAAATTTGACAGCTTGTACTATTAATCTTTTAGTTAAATTACCTTTGGCTAAAATTTTAATTAAATCATTATTTTTTTTAATGATTTTATGTTCTGCTAATAATTGAGGAGTCACCAAAGTATCATTTTCAAATTTTTCTAAATCTTCAATATTAACTAAAGAATATTGTTTTTTATTAAAGTTATAAAAACCCTGTTTCGGAATACGTTGAAAAAAAGGAGTTTGACCACCTTCAAAACCTATACGTGTTTTTCCACCAGAACGAGCTAATTGTCCTTTATGGCCGCGACCGCAAGTTTTACCTAATCCGCTACCAGGACCTCTTCCTAAGCGTTTAATACTCTTACGCGCTTTATAAACAGGCTTCAATGCGTTCAACATACAATTAACAACTCTCCTTTCTTATTTAATAAAAAATAATCAATTATATAATTAAAATTTTTAATTAATTGAAACTAAATGTTTAATAATTTTTAACATTCCGCGTACTACGGCTTTTTCTTCTTTAACAACAATTTGATTAATCTTTTTAAGCCCCAAGGCATGAGCTGTTTTTATTTGTTTCGGAGTGCATCCGATTAAGCTTTTGCATAATTTAATTTTAATTTGATTCATTTAGCAATTCCTCGAATACGATTTTGTAACGAAACACCCCTAAGTTTTTCTGCATCCTGTATAGTTTTTAATTGCTTAAGACCGTTAACTGTAGCTCTCAAAACGTTAATATGCGTGCGTGAACCAAAAGTTTTTGTAATAATATCGGTAATTCCTGCTAATTTAAAAATTGATCTTGCTGCTGTTCCTCCTGCTACAATACCTGTACCTTTGGAAGCTGGTTTTAAAAAAAATTTAGTAGCTCCAAAACGACCTATAATTTCGTGAGGTATAGTAGTACCATTTAAAGCAACACAAAATAAATTTTTTTTAGCTTTCTCAACAGCTTTTTTAATAGCTTCTAAGACTTCTTGAGCTTTACAAGAAGCGAATCCGATATTACCCTTTTGATCACCTACTACAACTAAAGCAGAAAAACGAAAACGACGCCCACCCTTAACAACTTTAACAATTTTACTAATTTTGACTATTTTCTCTTCAAATGAAGAGAATTTTTTTTTATTAGATAATTCTCTTTTCATAAATGTCTCCATTTTTTTAAATAACTGAACATATTATTAAAAATTTAAACCTTCTGCTCGAGCAGAATCAGCTAAAACTTTAATGCGACCATGATAAAGATATCCGCCTCGATCAAAAACAACATTTTTAATACCTTTTGCCAAAGCTTTTTGAGCAATTATTTTGCCAATGTCCGAAGCTATCTTAGTATTAACAATATTAGCATGAATATGTTTACTATGAACACTACATAAAGTAATACCTAAATGATCATCAATAATTTGAACATAAAAATATCTATTAGAATAAGAAACATTTAAACGGGGTTTTTGCGAACTACCTACAATTTTTTTTCTTAAACGTAAATGACGTTTTCGCCTTAAAAGTTGAGAAGATTCTTTTTTAATCATAAACCGAATAAATTCCTTTTTTATTTTTTAGCACTCTTACCAGCTTTACGATGAATATAACCGCCAACATAATATATTCCTGTCCCTTTATAAGGTTCTGGTTTAGCAAGTAATATTAGTTTTGCAGCAAATTCACCTACTAATTGTTTATCAACACCTTTAATAGTAATTAAATTATTTTGTTTATTAACTTGTACTATTAAATTAGGATAAATATCAACAATAATATCATGAGAATAACCCAATTTAAAGACTAATTTATTTCCTTCTACTATACATGAATAACCTAAACCTGTAATTTTTAGCTCTTTAGAGAAAAAATGTTTAACTCCTTGAATCATATTATTCAATAAAGCTCTAGTAGTACCATGAATTTTCTTAGTAAAATTATTATTATTAGGTCTAGTAATAGTAATAATATTATCTTTTTTACTAATAACTAAGTTAGGGTTAAATTGAAATTCTAATTTTCCTTGCGAAGAGGACACCGAAACTTGATTATCTGATTTAATTTCCACCAAAACACCTTCCGGAATCGCAATAATTTTCCTTCCTACCCGTGACATAAAAAATTCTCCTTCATTAAAATAACTACCAAATATAAGCTAAAACATGCCCTCCAACATTCAATGATGAAGCTTCATAATCTGTTAAAATACCTCGAGAAGTAGAAATTAAAGCTATCCCAAAACCATTTCTCACTTTAGGAATTTCTTTAACTGAAACATACTTAGAAACTCTTTTTAATCCTTTGATAACACTTTCTTTAGTCTCTTTATTATATTTTAAATAAATAACGATCTTATTTAGTGCTTTATCTACAATAAAATTAGTGATAAATCCTTCTTTTTTAAGAACTTCTAACATTCTAATTTTTAAATTTGAACAAGGTACAAAAACTTCATCATGTTTCATTGCATTAGCATTTCTAATTCTTGTTAATAAATCAGCAATAGTATCTGTCATTACCATAATTTTATACTTGTACTTCCTTTTATATTTACCAACTCATTTTTATAATTCCAGGAATTTCACCTTTATTAGCTAATAAACGAAAATTAATTCTAGATAATCCAAATTTTCGCATATAACCTCTTGCTCTACCATCAATCTTATCTATATTTTTACAACGCACAATAGAAGATTTAACAGGTAATTTAGCTAAACTTTGATAATCTTTTTTTTGTTTTAATTCTAATCTTTTACTCAAATATTTTAAAAATATTTCTTTTTGTTTTAAATTTTTAATAATTTTTGATTTCTTAGCCATATAATTATACTCCTATTTTTATTTTATCCTTTTAAAAGGCATGCCATAAAAATCTAATAATTTTTTAGCTTGTTGATCGTTTTTAGCTGTAGTAACTATACAAATATCCATACCAAAATTTCTTTTTACTTGATCTAAGCTAATTTCCGGAAAAATAATTTGTTCTTTAATACCTAAATTATAATTACCTTTGCCATCGAAAGATTTTAAGGAAAGTCCTGAAAAATCTTTTATCCTAGCTAACACAATGTGAATCAATTTATTTAAAAAAAACTCTTTTCTATGACCTCTTAAAGTTACTTTTAAACCAATTATTTCTTTAGTTCTTAATTTAAAATTAGAAATAGATTTTTTGGCTTCGGTATTAATGGGGGTTTGGCCACTAATTAAAGCTAATTGTTGACGACAATCGGCTAAAAATTTAGCATCCGAAGCAGCTTTTCCTAAACCTACATTAATAACAATTTTTTCTATCTTAGGGACTTGCATAATAGAATGAAAATTAAAAATTTCTTTTAAAGCCAAAAAAGTATTATTTTTTGTATAATTATTGTTTTTATTGATTTCCATATTATTTAACCTTTTTTTATTCAAGTAATAATTGCTAAACCTGTTTTTTTAGAATAACGAATTTTTTTATCTGAATCAAAGCGAAAACCTACACGAGTCGGAACTTTTAAATTAGGATCAATTAAAGCCACATTTGAAATATGAATAGGCATTTCTTCTTTGATAATTTGACCTTTTTTATCGTTATCATCAGCAGAAGTTTTATGCTTAATAGCAATATTGACGCCTTCCACTAAAACTTTTTGCTCTTTAAAAAAAACTTTTATTACTTTACCTGTACGAAAAACTTTTTTTTTACTTTCAGGATCTATAATATAACGATCTTTTCCTGAAATAATAGCTACTATATCACCTTTTTTTATATGCATTTGAATAACCTCATACTACTAAAACTTCCTCAGCTAAAGATATAAATTTAGAAAAATTATTTTTTTGAAAATTTTGATTTCTAATAGCAGGTCCAAAAATTCTAGTTCCTCTTGGAGTCATATCATCCTTAATCATAACAACTGCATTATCATCAAATTTAATATAACTACCATTTTTACTTTTAAAACCATGTTTAGTTCTTAAAATAAGAGCTTTAGAAATACTACCTTTTTTAATTAAGCTAGTAGTGGTAGTTTTTTTAACAGAAACTGTAACTAAATCTCCAATATAAGCATAACGTTTACCAGTATCTCCTGGAATACCAATTACTAAAACTTCTTTAGCACCACTATTATCTGCAACTTTTAAACGTGTATTAACTTGAATCATAAATCAGACACCTTTTTAACAGAACGTAAAATTTTTACTAAACGAAATCTCTTCAATTTCGATAAAGGACGAGTTTCTTCGATGGAAACCATATCGCCTATCTGAGCATCTTCGTTAGGATCATGAGCATAAAATTTACTAATTTTTTTAACACTTTTACCATATAATGAATCCTGTTTGTCATATTTAACAGCTACAGTAATAGTTTTAGACATTTTATCAGAAATAACAGTTCCCGAAAGTTTTTTTCTAACATTACGCATTTATATAATCCCTCCTTTTTTAATTTTTTAATTAAATAATCAATTAAAAATTAATTTTTAAATTAAAATGTTGTTAACATAAAATTTCAATCTATCCTATAAAGTTTTAAAAAATAATATTAACAGAAAATAATAAAAATTATAAATAAGTTTTTAATAATAATCTTTTAACAATCATTATGTAAATTTAATTAATCTCCGAAAACAAACAACAAACATGTAAGTGTCCAATATTTGTTCCTGATTAATATCTTAACCATTTTTAGATTAAATAAATCATTACTGATTTATTTTATCATGTTATTATGTCTTTTTTATCTTTTAATTTAAAACATCAAAATAATTTCATATTTAATAATTAAAGATTTAATATTAAGTAATTATATAATAAAATTTTAATAATTGGAACCATAATAATATATGTTTTCTTTAAATAAATAGTTTATTTATTTTTTTTCTTGAATAACAGTTTTTAAACGAGCAATATTTTTACGAATTTTACGGATTACAGAAGTATCTTTTAATTTGGATAATCCCGATTGAAAATGTTGTTCAAAATATTCTTTTTGATAATATTCAAGATTTTTTAAAATCTCATCAATGCTCATCTTACGAATTTCATTAATTTTCATATTAACTTCCCTTTGGCAACAATTTTAGTTTTAATAGGTAGTTTGTGCGAAGCCAATCGTAAAGCTTCTCTTTCGAATTTTTCTATATTATTTAAATCACGAACTTCAAACATAACAGTACCACGTTTAACAACAGCTACCCAATTTACTACATTACCCTTACCAGAACCCATTCGAACTAATTTTTTTTCAGTAATTGGTAAATTAGGGAAAATATTAATAAACACTTTACCTTCTCTTTTTAAATGACGAGTCATAGCTATACGAGCAGCTTCAATTTGGCGATTACTAATCCAATGACCTTGTTGAGCTACTAAACCATAGTTACCATTTAAAATTCTAGTTTGGCCTTTAGCCTTTCCTTCGTAACTTAAACGATGTAAACGACGATATTTAGTTTTTTTCGGCATTAACATAAAAAATTACCTCTTTTATTGAAGATTATTTATAGATAACTCATTATAAGTAACTATTAATATAAAAATTATTTATTTACTTGATTTTCTGGTTTTGAATTAGATATATTTTCACGAGATATTGTTTTAGAAATTTCCCGATCATCTTTAGGAGAATAATTACCATCACAAACCCAAACTTTAACACCTAATACCCCATGAATAGTTTTAGCGGCAACATATGCATAATCAATTTTAGAACGAAAAGTTCCTAAAGGTAAAATACCTTTAATAGTGGTTTCTGTTCGAGCAATTTCAGCACCACTTAAACGCCCTTTAAGACTAATCTTAATTCCTTTAACTCCCGCTTTTAAAGCTTTTTGAATATACATTTTTTTCACAGCTCTAAAAAAAGCTCTTTGTTGTAATTGTGCAGCTATATTTTGAGCTATTAAAGAGGCTACTTTTTCAGGATTTTTAACTTCAATTACATGAATATTAATATTTTTTTTAATTAATTTATATACTTCTTGTACTAGTTTGTTTTTTTCTTTATTGTCAGATCCTACAACAACTCCTATTTTAGGAGTATGTAAAAAAATTTCAATATTTTCTTCATTCTCTTTTTTTAAACGTTGAATTTCCACGCGAGCAATAGTTCCCAAAGGATAATAATTGTTAATAAAATTTCTAATACGATAATCTTCATTAATTAACAAAGGAACTTTTTTATCTTCTGCATACCAATTAGATGACCAATTACGAAGTAATGATAATCTTAAAATAATAGGACTACTCTTTTGACCCACTAGACACTACCTTCCTTTCTGATTCAGATTCGTTTGAAGCCACAAAAATAGTTATATGACTAGTATTTTTTTGAATTTGATTACTTCTTCCTTTAGCTCGAGGTAATAATCGTTTCATTCTAACACCTTGATTAACAAAAATTTTTTTAACATATAAATTATTAATATTAAAATTAAAATTATTAACAGCATTAGAAACAGCACTTTTTAATAATTTTGAAACCACAATGGCAGCAGCTTTATTAGTGAAATCCAAAATAGCTTGAGCTTCTTCAATAGATTTATCACGAATTAAATCAATAACTAAACGTATTTTTCTAGGCGCTATCGGTACTCGTTTAGCGATAGCTTTTACATCATTGTTAATCATTTTATAAATTTTCTCGCTTTCCTAGAACTTTATTTTTTTTGTGAACTTTTATCTTTTTTAGCATGAACTACATGTTTACGAGTAAAAGCAAAAGAACCTAATTTATAACCTACCATATCTTCGGTAATAAATAAATCTGTAAAATCTTTACCATTATGAACAGCAATTTTATGACCAACAAATTCAGGTATTATACTAGTATCACGAGAATAAGTTTTTATAGTTTTTTTAATTTTTTGTTTTTCTTGTCGCATCACTTTAGATAATAAATTATGATCAGCAAAAAAACCCTTTTTAATAGAACGACTCATTATTACTATTAAACTCCTTATTTTTTACGACGTTTTAATATTAAACTTGTAGATTTTTTATTTTTTTTGCGCGTTTTAATACCACGATCAGGTTTACCAGTATAACTTCTTGAAGAAACATATCCAATAGGACTACGTCCTTCGCCACCACCATGAGCATGATCATTAGGATTCATAGCGGTACCTCTTACTTTAGGCCTTTTATTTAAATAACGCGATCTTCCTGCTTTACCATTTCGAATTAATTTATAAGTATCATTGCCTATAGCTCCTATAGTAGCTCTACATGTAGATAAAACTTTACGAATTTCTCCTGACGGTAAATTTAAAACTACATATTTATCTTCACGAGATACAATAGTAGCATAAGCACCAGCTCCGCGAGCTAATTGGCCACCTTTACCAGGTTTTAATTCAATATTACTCACAACTGAACCGATAGGAAGATTTTTTAAAGGTAAAACATTTCCTACTTTAATATCGGATCCTAAACCTGATGAAATATAACTACCAACAGTTAATCCTTTTAAAGATAAAATATATCTTTTTTCACCATCTTGATAATGGATTAAAGAAATATAAGCATTCCTTTTAGGATCGTATTCTATAGTAGCGACCTTACCTAAAATACCATCTTTATCACGCTTAAAATCTATAAGACGAATTTTTTGTTTAGCTCCGCCTCCATGACCTCTTACAGTAATAACACCTCGATTATTACGTCCTCCTGTATTACTTTTAAATAATAATAACTTTTTTTCCGGTTTAGAAGTAGTAAGTTCGTTAAAACTTTGTAATTGCATATTTCTATGGCCATTAGAGGTAGGTTTGTATTTTTTGATAGACATAATTAACCTTTTTTCCTTTAATTTGTTAAATATAATTTAAAATTTTTTTAAATAATTAAAACTTCAAAAAAATTATAAATCTTATTGAATATTATTTAATTTCACTAAATCCGTTAATTCTTTGTCCCGGAACAACTTTCACAATAGCTTTTTTATAAGCTGAGGTGTAACCAGAATATTTACCTTTTCTTTTAAATTTTGGTAAAACATTCATAATATTAACAGACATAACATTAACTTTAAAAATATATTCTATAGCTTTTTTAATTTCTATTTTATTAATATTTTTATCAATCTTGAAAAAATATTTATTATACAAATCCATTTGTTTATTAGTTGCTTCGGTAATTATAGGAGCTTTAATATATTTATAATATTTATTCATTCGCAACTGTTCCTTCCAAATAATTAATCGCTTGACGAGTAATAATTAAATATTTTGCTTGGAAAATTTGATAAACACTAAAATGATTAACACTTTCTAAAATAACTTGAGATATATTATTAGTAGATTTGATTAAATTATCAGTTAATTCTTGTACTACAATTAAAATTTTATAATCCAAATTAACATTTAATTCTGTTAATAATTTTGTAAATTCTTTAGTTTTTGAAGTTTGTAAATCTAAAGAATCTAAAACTATTAAACTGTTATTGCGGAAGTGCCAAGATAAAGCTGAATAAAAAGCCAATTTACGAATCTTAGCATTAATTTTAAAATGATAATCTCTTTTTTTCAAAGCAAAAGTATGACCCCCGCCTCGCCAAATAGGAGAACGAATAGTTCCTTGACGAGATCTACCTGTTCCTTTTTGAGCCCAAGGTTTACGACCGCCCCCTGAAACTTCAGAACGATTTTTAGTTTTATGATTGCCAAGCCTTTTAGCAGCTCTTTGTTGATTAATTACATCATAAATTACTTGTTGATGCAATTTGATTCCAAAAATTTTATCTGATAAAATTATTTCTTCACATGGTTGACCATGTATATTAATAACGTTACACTTAAGCATGAGATATAGCCTCTTTATTAGTTTTTTTAACAGCTGATTTGATCATCACAAAACCTTTATTAGGGCCAGGGATGCTGCCTTTAATCAAAATAACATCTTTATCAGATATTATTGATATAATTTTTAAATTTTGCATAGTCACCTTATGAAAACCCATTTGGCCAGGTAAATGTTTACCTTTTTGATTTCCTTTTATAGGACCATTAGAACCTGGTCTTCGATGAAATCGAGAACCATGACTTTTTGGACCAATAGTTTGATTATATTTTTTAATAACTCCCGAAAAACCTTTACCTTTGCTAATTCCTGTTACATCTACAAAATCTCCGGAATTAAAAATGTTAATATCCACAATTTGTCCCGGAGTTAACTGAGATAATTCATTTAAAGTATTATGATTAAAAACAATTTCACGTACAAAAGATTTAGGGGAAGAATTATATTTACTAAAATGACCTTGAAGCGGTTTTGTCGTATTTTTTTCTTTTTTAGTTTCAAAAGCTAATTGCGTCGCTTGATAACCATCTTTTTCTAGATTTTTTTGTTGCAAAACAACATTATCAGCAACATGAACGATAGTGACAGGGATTACTAAACCTTGATCATGATCAAAGAATTGCGTCATACCTATTTTTCGTCCTAAAATTCCTTTAGACATGTTAAATAATATCTCCTTTTAAAATAGTAATAAAAAATAAAAAAATAATATTAACTACATTAATACGATATTTTTATTAATAAAAAATTACTAAAAATTATTGTTTAATACTAATATCTACAGATTTTGGAATATTAATACGAGTTAATGCGTCAATAGTTTGAGCATTAGGGTTAATAATCTGAATTAAACGTTTATGAGTAAAACGACCAAATTGTTCTCGACTATCTTTATTAACAAAAGTAGATCGCAAAACAGTAAATATTTCTTTACGAGTAGGCAACGGTATAGGACCTTTTATTTTGGCTCCAGTTGCAATAATACTATCAATAATTTTTTGAACAGTTGGTTTTAACATTTTAAAATCATAAGTTTTTAAACAAATTTGAAAAATTTCTGGTTTTTTTTTCATTACTTGAATTACCTTTCCTATTTTAGGTAAATAAAATATTTATTTTATATTTATATATATAAATTCTTAATTTTTATAAGAAAATAACATATATAAAAAATTTTTTATTAATATAAAAAATAATTTAATTTATTATAATAAATAATCAAATTAAAAAATAAAATATTTTATATTATTCCGAAATTACCTCAAATAATATAAAATATTCACAGAATATACACATTTATCATTATATCATAAAAAAATATATCTATTTATATCAACAAAAAAAATATAATAAAAATATAATTTCTAACAAAATATAAAAAATTATTTTTATATATTCTTAATAGCAGCTCTAAGTTTAGCTGAACGACTACAAGAATTAAACGCTTGTTCTTCAGCAGACGGACGAAGAACTTTTTTATTTATTATTCTTAAAGCAGGAATCGGTAAATATTGTTGTTGAATGGGCAAGCGAGATAAAATGGCATCATTAGAACTATTCTTTTTAAAAAAATGTTTTACCAAACGATCTTCTAAAGAATTAAAACTAATAACAACTATAATACCACCTTTTTTTAATAATTTTAA
>NZ_JAHBAJ020000013.1:0-17649 GCF_018390775.2 Sesame phyllody phytoplasma
AAAACAAAAAATCACGAAGTAGTTATGATTGGGGACCAATTAACCACAGATATTAAAGGAGCTAATAAATTAAATATTATATCTATTTTAGTAAAGCCTTTGAATAAATCACAAGAAAATTTATTTACAAAATGTAATCGTTTTTTTATAGAAAGACCTTTAATTAATTTAATTCGAAAAACTAATTTAAGTATTTATAATAATAAGTTTAAGAATTTTATTAAATAATAAATAATTATAATTTATGTTAATAGAAACAATTTTAAAAAAAATTAATAATAAATTTAAAAATGATATTTATCGTTTGAATCATATTTTAGGAGTTTATCAAAAAGCTACTGATTTAGCTTTATTTTATGGAGAAAATGTTGAAGAAGCTCAAATAGCTGCTTTATTTCATGATTATACTAAAAATGAATCATTAGAATTTCATTTATCTTTATTAGATAACGAAATTATTAATAAATATAAACAAATGGTATTTATGTATCATGCTTTTAGCGCACCTATTATACTTCAAAAAGAATTTAATATTAATAATACAAATATTTTTAATGCCATTCGTAAACATGTTTGGGGCCACGAAGACATGAATAAATTAGACAAAATTATTTTAATTAGTGATAAAATAGAAGATAGCAGAGAGTTCCCTAATATTAATTATTTTCGGGAATTAGCTTTTAAAAATCTAGATCAGACAATATACGAATTATTAAAAAATAATATCAATTATTATAGTAAAAAAGGATTTGAACCTTTTCCAGAGCAAATAAAAATTTTAAATTCTTTAAGTAAAAAAATATTTAAATTGAAAAAAGTTTGGTAATATCTAAATGTTACGTATTATATCAGGAAAATATAAAAATTTTCGTTTAAATTTAGTACCTTCACAAAAAACTAAAAGTTCTACTCATTTAATTCGAAAAGCTTTATTTGATACTATTCAGAAAGATATTCATAATAGTATTGTCTTAGATTTATTTGCAGGTTCTGGGGCTTATGGTTTTGAAGCTTTAAGCAGAGAAGCTAAAAAAATTTTTATGGTAGATAATTCGCTTCCAGCATATTTAACCATTAGAAAAAATCAAAACAAACTGAAAATTAATAATCAACAAATAATAGTTTTTTACAAAAACTATTTAAATATATTAAAAAGATTTATATCGCAAAAAATTAAATTTGATGTAATCATTTTAGATCCTCCTTATGCTTTTGAAATCAAAAATTTATTTCAAAAATTATTTAAAATAATCCATTCTAGAAGTTGGGTTATTTATGAAACTAATCATAAAAATTTATTACCTGATGTTGATCAAAAATTTATTTTAGTTAAAAATAAAAAATATGGTAGCAAAAGGTTAGTTTTTTACAAACCTATTATTTAACAAAAAAATATTAATTTGGAAAGGGGAATTTAGTATATTTTATGGCTTGGTTCGAAACAATTTCATTTTTATTGGGTTTAATTATAGGTATTTTATCAGGAGCATTAATTATGTTTTTTGGTTTTAAAAAATATTTAGAAAAAAACCCTCCCATTAATAAAAAACAAATTAAAGAAATGTTTAAACAAATGGGAAGGAGTCCTAGTGAAAAACAACTTCAGCAAATTATGTTAGCAATGAAAAATAAAAAATAAACGGAGATTAAATAAAAATAATGAAGTATTATATATTGGTTGTAATTATATTTGTTATTGCGATAACATTTATAATTATGAATTTAATATATCGATTTAATTTTAATTATAAAATTGAACGTTATTTATTGAATTGTGATCTTTTAGAGCAAGAAGTTTTAAAAACTTTTATTAAAAATAAAAATCAAACTTTTCCTTTAACTAATCAATCGCCAATTACTCAAAAATTTTTAAATTTAAATATTTTGACTAAAATAAAAAATGACGATGTTAATCCGGCTCACGGAATTTATTTGTTAAACGCTAATATTTTTGATTTAGTTATAAAAAATAATAAATTAAAAAAAATCTATTTAGAAAATTAATTTAATATTATATTTTAATTGTTATCAAATTTTAAAAGGTATGTCTAAACATGAAAAACCAAATAGAAATTATAGCTTATTATGAACCAAAATTACAAGATATAGGTATTATTCATAAAGGGTTAAAAACAAAGCTAACTTCAGCATTCGCAAATAGTTCTGAAATTAGCAATCCTAAAGAATTATTTTGTGTATCTTTATTGATTTGTTTTTATAAAACCACACGTAAATATTTGAATCATTCTGATTTTAAAATTAAAATTTTATGCAATAGTTGTAGCGATGATAAAGGTTTTTATTTCGATATAAATTTAGTGTGCGGTATTAAAAATTTATCACTTACCGAAACACAAGATATTATGAATATTGTTCATCAGAAATGTCCAATTTCCCGTATGTTAAATAATTATCAATATTTTAAAATTAAACCTATATTATATAAAGAATTTTAAAATATTGTGGTTAAAAAATCATTTAAACTATTTTATTGAGTTAATATCACTTAATAAAGAAATCATTTCATTATAATTAAATTTTTATATTATTAAAGAGTATATATTTATTTTTAGAAAGAAAAAAAATATGAATTTTTCTAAACCAAAATTACAAATAATAAAAGTTGCTAGTCCGATACAAGCTGTATTAAATACTTTAAATAAAGCTAAAGAAATTTATTTTCCACAAGGAATAGATTTACAAGTTATTAAAACTGATTGGACCGAAGAAAGTATTGATAAATTATCTGATGGTTCTGTAGATGGATTAATTTATACTAATGTACATGTTTTTAAAGCCTATAATGAATTCTTAAAAAAACAAAATAAAGAATTATTTTCTTACATACAACCTTTTTATCACTCTAAATATGGTTTATATATAAATCGTAACAATAAAAAACAACTTACTAATTTAGAAAAAGTGAAACAATATCAGAATTTAAAAGTATTATTAGCAGTATCTTTTGCTTTTATTCAACCATGCGATATGTCTCGATCACTTTTACTATTGAAAAATTTAGGATTAATTAGCATTCCTGAAAATATTATTAAAACTAAAAAATTAGATATAAGTTTAGAAGATATTAGTAACCCATACAATTTACAATTTATTAAAACTTCACAAATACCTTATCAATTTGAACAGCCAGATGAATTTGATTTAATGGCTAATTGGCCAGCTTTTATGAAATACAATGCTGATTTTATTAGAATTGGCTCTAATATTTCAGATGATAAAGAACCTCAAGATGAATTAGTAGAATCTTATGCTATAGCTTTAATTTCGCGTCAAAGTAATGCAGATAGTCAAGAAATTAAATTGTTGCAAAAAATATTACAAAACTCAGAAGTTAAAAAATTTCACGCTAATCAAACAAATAACGGTGAAATTGATTATGTAATGATTTCTGATCCAGAAAAAATCAAAAACAGAATAGTTAAAAATTGGTTATAAAAAACATATAAAAAGAAGAAGGTCCATTTAAAAAATGTTTAATTGTCAATCATGTGGTTGTGAAACGAAATCAAAAAAAATCATTAAAATAGCTACTAATTTTCCATCTACTTTAGAAACTTTACAAAAAAATAAAAAATTAATTAATCAAATTGGTTTTGAATTGCAAATTTTTGATGAAAATCAATTAAAAGAACAATATCAAGTAAATTGTAACGATGCTTTAAAAGCAGGAATTATTGATTTTAATATTGCCAACAACTTTCATACTTTAAAAGCTTATAATAATTACTTTGCTCCTGAACCTTTAGAACGTTTAGAAATGATTGAACCTTTTTTTCATCCTAAATATGGATTATATGCTAATAAACAAAACCCTTTAAAAATTCAAACATTAGAGGATGTAAAAAAAATAAAAAACGCTAGAGTTCTTTTTGCTCCGTTTAATGATTTGTTTACTGCTCCTTGTGATTTATCGCGTTCATTATTATTATTAAGAAAATTAAATTTAATTAAAATTGATGAAAAAATTATCGAACAAAAAGGTTATAATTTATCTTTAGAAGATATTGAAAATATTTCTAACTTGCAATTTATTAAAACAGATAACATTTTTAAAGTAGCTCAATTATTTGAAGATTATAATACATATGATTTAGCTATTAATTGTCCCGGTTTAATGAGGAAAAATGTTAATTTTTTACGTTTAGGTTCTATAGGCTTAGGAACTAATGAAAACGAAGAACCTACAGATATTGTTTTTTCTTCGTATGCTATTATTTTAGCCGCTAAAAAAAATTGTCAAAGTAGTCAAAATATAAAAGCAATGAAATGGTTTTTGCGAAATGAAGAAGTAAAAAAAACTTTATTACAAACAGGTAAACCTAATCATGACTATATTATGGTTGGAAATCCAGAACAACTTAAATATAATATTTTAAATAAATTCGATAAATAAAAGATAAATTTATATGATTAATCAATTTCGTAAGTATTTCCCTATTTTTGAAAATAATCCTGATTTAATTTATTTTGATTCCGCTGCAACTACTTTGAAACCTCGAATAGTTATTGAAGAATTGCAAAATTTTTATAATAATAATGGTATGAATATTCGTTCATCTTCTGGTTTAGCAATGCAAAATAATTTATTAATTGAGCAAACTCGAAAAGATATATCGAAATTCTTAAATGCTCAGCCTAAAGAAATTATTTTTACCAAGGGTGCTACTGAATCTCTAAATATGATTGCCGAAATGTTACGACATTTTATTAAACCTGGTGATGAAATTATTACTTCCGAATTAGAACATCATTCATGTTTATTGCCTTGGATGCGAATAGCTAAAGAAAAACAAGCTAAATTAATTTTTATTCCTTTGGATAAAGATTATAAAATAACAGTAGATAATTTTTGTCAAGTTTTATCTAATAAAACTAAATTTGTAGTTTTAAATCATATATCTAATACTTTCGGTTATGAAACGCCTATTAAAGAAATTACTTATATTGCGCATCAAAAGAACATTTTGGTAATTTTAGACGCAGCACAATCGATTACACATTTATCTATAGATGTTCGTGATTTAGATATAGATTTTTTAGCTTTTTCAGCTCATAAAATATATGGCCCTTTTGGGATTGGTATTTTATTCAGTAAACAAAAATTATTAGAACGATTATCTCCTCCTATTGTGGGCGGAGGTAATGTTTGCGAAGTCAATCATAATAATTTTATGTTTAATGAATTACCAAATAAATTTGAACCAGGTACATTAAATATTGGAGCTATTTTAGCTTTACAAAAAAGTTTGAATTTTATTGCAACAATAGGAATAAATCGAATACAACAATATACTAGTAATATTATTAAAAAAATCCATATTTTTTTAAAATTAATGCCTCAAATTATAGTTTTTAATCCTCAATCTACAAATATGATTTTATTTAATTTTAAATATATTCATGCCCATGATATAGAAAATTTTTTAAATCATCATAATATTTATGTGCGAACTGGTAAACATTGTGCCAATTTAATTATGAAAAAAATTAATCAAATTAGTACTATTAGAATTTCAGCAGGTATTTATAATAATGATAAAGATATTAACTATTTAATTTCTGTTTTAAACAAAATTAAAGATTTAAATAGTATTATATAATTTTTTATAGTAATAAGAATATAATTTTAATAAATTACGTTTTAGTTACATGTGATAACACGATACAAATATTTATTACAAAAATAAAACTAATTTTATTACTGAAAGAAAGAGGTAAATGTTGATTTATTTAAAAGATAAAGATAAAAAAATTATGATATATCATTTGAATAATCCTCAAAACCAAGGTCTATTAGATGATCCTAATTATTCATATTTTCGTTACCAAAATAATTATTGCGGTGATGCGATAGAATTACAACTTTATATTATTAATCACGAATTACAAAATATTCGCCATAATACTCAAGCTTGCGCAATTTGTTGTATTTCAGCGAGTATTATGTCTATAATTGTTAAACAACAAAAAATTAAAAACATATTATTTAAAATTAAAAATTTTTTATCTATGTTAAATCAACAAAAATTTGATTTTAATGAAATTAACGAAGAATTGCAAATTTTTAAATTTTTTTGTGATAATCCTGGAAAAATTACTTGTATTAGTTTACCTTGGCAAGCTTTAAAAAAAGCTATAGAATCTCTTGGATATTAAAATCTCTTGGATATTAAAAAAATAATATCAAAAATTATCTTTTCGGATTAATTATCATAACTATATGGTAAATGACAAGGGATATACATTATTCCTGGGATAACTATATTAGATAATGTCAAAGGATAATGATCATCGTAATAATAGTGAATTTCATTGCCAGTAGAAGTTATTTCTTTTTTTAATTGCATTGTATTTCCTAAATAAGTGTATTCGAAAATATGTTGATTAGGCCATATTTCTTTAACTAAATTGCCATTAAATTCATCAAATTCTTGAATATAACCATGAGGAAAAATTATTTTAACAATATTTTTACACATATCATTATCTGAATATATTATTTCAGTATTTTTTGTGATTCCATTGTTATCAGTAATTTTAATAATTTTATAATTTTTTGTTTCATCTATTTCAACTATAGAATTATCAGGTAATTGTTTCATTTTAATCGAATTATTTTCTGTATTTGTATTTAATAAATATTCTGTTTTGATTATGTTATCTTTTGTTTTTATTTGGATCGGTAATAAATTATTATCATATTTTATAATAGTACCATCAGGTAAAATTTCTTGTTCTAATTTAAAAAAATAATTTTTATGCATTTTGTGAATTCTATATTTTCGAATAAATTTATCTATTAAATTATCTTGATCTAAAAAAAATAAATAAAAACCATAATATTTACGTTGTTCGCCATTTGGAAAAATGATCTTTTGTATTGTTTTAGTTTTAGGATTATATTCGCGAATATATTTATTAGAAATTTCTTGAATAACATCTTTTTTATAATATCTAGTTATACCATTAGCAAAAGTTTCTTGGATTTTATGATATTTATAAGTTTTTTGTTTTTTTTCAGGAAATTTTTCTTGTAATAAATATTTATCATATTTATAATCTTTATTTGGTAAAATTATTTCTATTTTTTTATCATTATGATCATATTTCTTAATAATCCCATTAGAATTGATTTTACGAAATAAACGTTTTTGATCATCATATTCGTGAATATTGCCATCTAAAAAAATTTTTTTTTTAAAATTATCTAAATGATCCAAATTAATAATATCATCAGATACATGATTATAATCGTATCCAGTGATCATATCTTTTGAATTAAATTTTTTATGTACCAATTCTCCTGTAATAGGATCATATTCTTTAATATTGCCTTGTTGATCAATAATTTTAATAATTTTAATTATGCGATCTCCTTCATTAATGGGTATATTTTCTGATATTCTAAAATCTAAATGATTATTTAATGTGGTAACAATGTCATAATCTTTTTTCGTATAATAAAAATGATCAAATAAATAAATTAATAATAATGCCAACAATAATAAACATATAAATTTAATTTTTGTTAATTTTAACAAATATTAAAATCCCCTTTTTAAATTAAATATTATTTTTTAATCTTTTTTAATTTTTTTAATAATTTTAAAAATGATTTTTAATAAAATAATAATTTTCTATTTCATAATTTTTTTCTATTTTATAATTTGTTTTGATCTTTATAAGAAAATAATGTAAAATATTTATGATTTATAAATTGTTCTATTTTAATAACTTTATATAATTTTTCATTTAATACAGATTTTAAAATATTTCTAAAAATGTTTATTTAGGATATTTTTTCTAATTATTTTCTAATTAGATTAAAATTTCTGTTGTTGGTTAATTATGTTTTTAAATATAAAAAAATAGAATAATTTTTATTTATTCTCGAATCTTTTTAAATTTATTATTCTTTCAATAAGACCAATAATATAAATATAAATAAACTAATTTTTAATTTCGTTTTTTGTTACTTTTTGAATGGAGGATTTTTATAAAAACAAAATGAAAATAATTTAATATTAATATTAGAATATTTTGCGAAAATTATAAATAAAATTTATCATCTTTTAAAGGCAAAAATAAATAATTTATATATAACATTGATATTATAACAAATCTAATTTAAAACAAATAAATTCTAAATTATTTTTTATATAGTTAATGTTATAATATTTGGTCAAATATTTATTTAATTATTAATGATTCTATTTCTGCAATTTCTTTAGGAATTTTAGCAGATAAATTAATATTTCCTTGTTTTTTTACAATAATATTATCTTCAATTCGAATTCCCAAATTTAAATGTTCAATATATAAACCAGGTTCAATAGAAATAACGCTATTTTCTCCAATAGGTTCTTCTGGACTTATACCTAAAACATCATGCGTATCCAAACCTAAATAATGACTAATACTATGATAAAAATAATTTTCAATTTTTTCTACAAATCCAAGTTTTAGCATACCTTGAGCTAGAATTTGTTTTCCGTATCTATTTAAATCTTGCATACTATGTTCAGGTTTAACCCAATTAATTAATATTTTATTAGTGTTTAAAACTAAATCATAAATTTGATTTTGTATAGATGTAAATTTATGTTTTAAAGGGAAACAACGAGTAATGTCTGAAGAATAATTATTGATTACTACCCCTGCATCCATTAAACAAATATCTTCATCATTTAACTTAGAATTATTTTTGTTATAATGCAAAATTAAAGCGTTTTTTCCCGAAGCAACAATAGTTTCAAAAGCATTTTTAGCTTTTTGCATTTCTAAAAAATAATGAAAATGAGCTGATATTTCAAATTCATATTGACATTTTTTTAAATTATTAAATGTATATATTAAAGAATGATAATGTATGTCAATGGCATGCTTAATATAATTAATTTCTTCATTATTTTTTTGTTTACGCAAATTTAATAAAATTGGAGAACTGTTGGCTATTTCGATCCAAGGCCAAGAACTTAAAAATTTATAAATTTGTTCATAACCCCAACAATAATATTTTTTATGATAATACGGAATATCAAAATAAACTTTCGGTGACAATGATTTAAATTCACAAATTTGTTGATTAAGCCAAACATTAAAATCTTTCATTTCATAAATATTATTACATGAAATTTTTGATATATTAGTTATTTGTTCTTTATTTAATTGATCATCATTCCATAATTTATGAATAGGATTTATGTTAGGTATAAATAAAAATGTTTTTTGCATTGATGATTTTTTTATAAGAATTAAAATGCTACCATCTTGTTGAATTCCTGTTAAATAGTAAAAATTTTTATTAACTTCGAATGGAAATAATTGATCCCCACTTTTATAATGTGAATGACCTGAATAAAATAAAGCTATAGAATTGTCATTTATACATTTAAAAAAACGATTACGATTATTAGAAAACATATATTACAAAAACCTCTACAAAAAATATTTATTTAAAATATTTAATAATTATTTTAATTAACTAATTAATAAAAAATATTTTATTTTTATTTTTAAAAATAAAATTTTCTAAATGCATAAAATTAATTTATTTATAATAATAAATTCACTAAATTATTTGAATTATTTTTTTAATCTTTTTTATATAGTTATAAAAAACTATGATTCTATTATATTTAATATTATAAATTAATTTTTTTTAATTAAATTTAAAATTATTTTAGATAACCAATAAAAAAATTAATTTAATAACGTGAAAGGAAAATGGTTAAATAAACTTAAAAAATATGTTTAATATTAAAAAAAAATTTAAAATTATTTTCGGTATGTTTGTACTTTTATGGTCATTAATCATAATTTTTATTATTGGCCATCGTTTGGTATATAAAACAAAAGAAAAACAAACATCGAATTATGATAATTATTCTTATCGAAGGATCTATGATCAAGGTTTGGAAAATCGTAAATTAGTTGAAAAATTAGCTTATCTAGGATTTGAACATTTTAAAATAGGATTAAAAGATGAAAATTTACGCGAACAATATAACCAATTGGCTAATGATGAAACTTTGAACATAACACAAATTGAAGAAAAAATTTTTAATAGATCATTAAACACTGCAGAAACATTTTTGATACAAAGCACTATTGATTTTTTATCTAAAAAAATAAATAAAACAATAATATTGAAAATCAGAGTAATTAAACCGTCTACAAGTTTTTTAGCAGAAGTAAAGTCTTTATATGAGATATCAAATAATTCCATTATTACATTAAATATGCAAAATTATAACAATCAACATTTTTATATTAAACATTCGAGTGACACTCCTGGGGATGGTTATTGTTTTTTTCATGCACTCAAATACTTATTAGATCAATCTGTTCCTGATTGGTTAGATAAAATTTGTAAAGAATTAAATGAAGTGAAATTATCATTTTCAAAAAAATAAAAACACAAAAACTTATTGTCTACCCGGAATATTTTGTTCAAATGGGTGATATATCAGGAGAAATGGCAACAATATGAACAATATGAGCAAAAAAAAAACAATTACAATATATTTATCCAAATAGTATTGATTTGGTTCTTAATTATATTAAGTTATTTTATAATATTTTTTTTTCCAATATCAAAAAAAATTTCTAAAATTCCTTTTATGAATATACCTGATAATTCAGAATCTAAATCTATGTCTTTTAATTTGATTAATATAATGAAAGAGAAAACGACTTTGTATCGTTTTTTGATTAAATTGCCTTATTATTTAGTAGGATCTTGCAAATTAGAAATTGACAAAGCTTTAAAAGAAAATTTTGTTTATGAACAAAATTCCAATATTGAATTTAATAAAAGTGATGGATTAATCACAATTCATAATGTGGAAAAAATATTAAATCATAACATTTTAATAGGAGAAACTTTTATTCCATTAAAATTTGGTTTTTGGAAAAATAGAGAACATTATGCATTTACTTTTCAAATTTATTTTATCGCATATAAATTAAGTTATAGTGATGATTATGATTATCGCATAAAAGTTAGAAAAAAATAAAATTAACTTAATATTTTTTTAGTTTTAATAAACCAAAAATAAAGTTTTAAATTTATTTTATTTATTTTTAATCATTATATATTTAATTTTTTTATATTTATGAAAAAAATAATAAAAAATCTTAATAATTTATTTTATTTTGAAATTATTAGTTATTATATTAATTGATTAATAAGTTGTAATTAAGTTTCATTAATTAAATAAAAATTTGTAAATTGTTATTAATTTTTTATCTATCTTTATATTATTAAATTTTTAATATATCAAATTCATTATTAAAAAATATTTTTTAGTCATAAAATTATTTTCAAATGGGAGAAAGATTTTTAAGATGTATTATCAAAAACAATTCAATAATAAAAATAAAAAACATAATAATTTGATATTTAATATTTTATTTAAAACGACAATTTGTTTAATTTTTGTTTTTAAAATACTAAAATTTTCTAATTTTTATTTATTAGGATATCATAATACTAATCTATATGTTAATGTTAAAAACGCTATAGAACCTCAAAAAGCTAAAGCGAACATCATCATTACACATGATATCGGAGAAAGTTCTCAAGAATATGAAAGATTAACTAATTTTCTAAACGCAAATAATTATAATACTATAACATATGATTTAAGAAATCATGGTCAAAGTATACAAAATCACGATAATTTAGGAGATATTGAAGATGACAAAATTTTTATAAATGATTTGCATAAAATTATAACGTTTTTAAAAAAACAAAACAATTTAAAAATCTTTTTATTAGGTCATTCATTAGGAAGTATTATTAATAATTGCTACGTTTATAAATTCCAAGATATAGATGGAGTTATAAATACCGCTACATATTCAAAAATTTTGAACAAAACTAAAAAAATTTTAGAATCAAAGAGCATTAATCAAAATGAAAAAATTATCATCATGGATAATTATACCGAATCCGAAAGATTAACTTTAAGATTAGAAGAAATTAGTAATAGAATTACTACTGTTACAACTCGATTTATCTATAATACTATGATTTTAATGATTACACAATTTCAAAAAAATTTAATTAATTATGAGTTCTACTATCCTAAACCTATTTTATTATTACACGGAAAAAAAGATAATATTATTGATTATACACATAGTAAAGAGTTATTTGAATTAATCCAAAGTCCTGATAAAACTTTAAAATTATATTCCACAAGTAATCATAATTTATTAAATAATAATTTTTATACTTCAATATATAAAGATATTTTAGAATGGTTAAATAATCGAATATCTATATAAAAATAAAACTACTCTGAATATAAATTAAAAAGAGAGATCATAATTTAATGACAATTTTTAACAATTGTCATAAAAAAATGATCTCTCTATTATGATTATAATCTATTTTTTTAAAAATTTTTATAATATTTTCCTAAAATTTACTTTATTTTTTATGAATTATCTTTTTTATTTTTTTCCGGATCAAGGCTACGCCAAGTTTTTCGAATTTCTTCAAGAGATGTTATATAATTATCTTCGTAATTGTTGTCAATATTAGCATTTGATTCATTTTTTATCACAAATAAAATAATAAATAATATTAATAAAAAAGTAACACGACTTATCAATTTAATATACATTTAAGATGACTCCTGAAAAAATAAAATTTTTAAAAAACGCTTACTTTAGTATACTAAAAATATTTAAAAAAAACTACCTTAATTACTTTTATATTCATTTTTAATAAAAATTAATCGAAAAATCTATTTATTGGATATATTTTGTTAAATTTTATTTTTTATAAGTAAAAATACTAAAAATAAATTATATAATTATTATATTACATCTCTATTTAGGTATGTTATATATAACTTAAATCATCATAAAATATGCCTATAATTTTATGACTTGACAAAAAACTTCGGCAAATTAATAAAAAATTATTTAAAAACTATCCAGCAACATTATTTCCTAAATAATAAATAAAAGAAAAAATAATCGATAAAATTAAAAAAAGAGATCACTAATTAAAAAAATTTTTTATAGTTTGTAATTAATAACAAAAAAATATTTTTTTAAATAGTAAAATACATAACATTAATTAATGCGCGAAAAACAAGATATTATTGATATATAATTGCCATAAATTACAAAAAAACAATCATATAACTAAAATAAATTATTATACAAAACCAAAATTTAAATATTACAATATTGAGCTTAATTAATAATATCTTTAGTTATCTTAATACATTATAGATTTAATAATTTATATTAATTAATCTTAAAAACTTAAAAAAAGATAATACTATATAGAATAAAAAAAATTGCGTCAAGTAATAATTAATTTTATAAAAATAAAAAGGAGAAAAAACAAATATTTTATGATAATCTCTAATTTTATCAAAACTATTATGAAAAAGGATTTGCAACAAAATAAAATATCTGAAATTATCACTCGTTTTCCTCCTGAACCAAACGGTTTTTTACATTTAGGACACGCTAGAGCTATCATTATTAATTTTGAATTAGCCAAATTATTTCAAGGAAAAACATATTTAAGGTATGATGATACTAATCCAATACGTGAGAAATCTATTTATATTGAAAATATCCAAAAAGATATAAATTGGTTAGGTTATAAACCGGATAAAATTTTTTTTACCTCAGATTATTTCGAAATAATATATCAAAAAGCTATTTTATTAATACAAAAAAACAAAGCTTTTGTAGATGATTTAAATACAGAAGAGTTAAAAAAAACAAGAGAAATGCAACAATGTTCTCCTTATCGTAATCGCTCTATATCAGAAAACTTAAAACTATTTATTCAAATGGCTCAAGGTAAATTCCAAATAGGAAAAAAAGTGTTAAGAGCGAAAATTGATATGTCTAGTCCAAATATTAATTTAAGAGATCCAGTTTTATATAGAATTTTGAATACCAAAAGTTTAAAGCAACAACATCATTATATTTATCCTACTTATGATTTTGCTCATCCTTTAGCTGATTCTGTAGAAAAAATTACCCATTCACTATGCTCTTTGGAATTTGAAGATCACCGTCCACTTTATAATTGGATTATTAAAGAAACCGAAATGATTCACGTTCCGCAACAAATTGAATTTGGTCGATTAAATATTGTTGGTACTTGTTTAAGCAAAAGAATTCTGAAATTATTAGTTGATTATAATTTAGTACAAGGTTGGGATGATCCACGTATGCCAACTTTAATAGGTTTAAGAAATCGTGGATTAACTCCCTTGGCAATTAAAAATTTCATCATAGAAGCTGGCCTTTCCAAAATAAACAGTAATATTGATAAAAATATGTTAGACGCCTGTTTAAGAAACGATTTACAATTAAAAACTAAAACTATAATCGCTATTATCAAACCTTTAAAAATAACTATTACCAATTATCCCGAAAATAAAATAGAATATCGCGAAATACCTTATTACAAAAATAATGAACAAATCAAAAGAAAAGTTTTTTTTTCACGTAATATTTATATAGAGCATAGCGATTTTGAAATAAATAAACCTAATAAAGATTTTAAAAGATTATTTTTAAATGGAGAAGTTAGACTTTTATATTTTTACTTTATTAAAGCTTATAAAATAATAACTAATGAATCCGGAGAAATTATAGAAATTTTAGCTACTTACGATCCAATCACTAAAAGTGGTAGTGGTTTTAACCAACGTAAACCTAATGGTACTATTCATTTTCTAACTATTGAGAATTCTTCCGAAGCAACTTTTAATTTTTATCAAGATTTATTATTAAAGAATACTGATGAATTAAATAAGCAAAAACCTGAAGAAATTAAAAATTTTTTTAATTTTAACTCTTGGGTACAACAAAAAGGTTTTATAGAAAATACTTTAGATTTTAAAAATAATTTAGAAAAATTTCAATTTATTAGACATGGTTTTTTCAATTTAGAACATAAAAATAATCAAATAAGAAATTTTAATGAAATTGTAGCTTTAAAAAAAAATATCAAACATTAAATTTTAATTTAAAAAAAATAAATTAATAAAATTTTAATAATTATTTAAAAAAAACTCCCAGAAAATATATATTATAAATTCTGAGAGTTTTTTTCATTTAATAAAAATTATTTCATATTTGAGATAGTAAGCGCTACTACACCTGGTGTTTGAGCTGCTAATTTTAAAAGCATGCCAAAATTATAATTCAATATTAATTGAGTCAAAGCTTCAACAATATCTCTGCAACAATTAGATAAAAGTTGATTCCACTTATCTGTATCTTTTAAATTATTTGCTTGAATCGTTGATAAAGATGGATCATGTGAACTTGATGTTATAATATCTTTTGCGCTTGCCGCAATATTATGTAATTGAGTGATATCATCAATATCAGAGTAAAAGGTATTTTGATTTATTGAAACTAAATTATCTAAAGATTGAAAACAAACTGCTTCTTCAAATGCTGGAATTGAATTTACAACAGGTTTAGATGCGCTTAATTTATTATTATATTGATAAAAAATTTTCAATAATTTTGATTTTTGTTCATTATTGAGATCGTTAATATCTTGATTAGTTAAAGCTACCGAATCCGATAACATGGCACTGTTATTCATTAAATGAGCTAATAAAATATTATTATTCATTATAATATAGCATAACGCTACAAATAATAATGATAATAAACCGGGAATAAACCTTAGTTGTTTAATTTTATTTTTCAAAATATTTTTATCCCCCTTATAATATTCTGATATTTAATTTATAGTAAAACAACATTGGTGTTCATGATTATTGTAACATATTTTGATATTATTGAAAAATTATAATTAATTTTAATTATTTTAATAGTAAATAACTATTATAACTCTTCCCTTTTATACTACGATCTGATGTTGTGCTAAGAGAAAAATCTAATAATAATGGATTTTCGGAAGAAGATTTTATAATATAAAATTTATTGTTTCCATTTGTTGTATCCAAGTATTTTAAACTTTTATTAAAATCCTTTATATAATCATATTTTTGTTTATTAGTTGGTTCATTGACTCTCTTATAAGAGTTGGAACCAAGTAAAATAATAATTAAAATAAATAATAATAATAATAAAATTGCAATTTTAATCAATGTTTTTCTTTTAATCACATATTCTTTTTCCATTTTTACATCCTATCATGTTTATATTAAACATTTATATTAATTATTTTTAATTTAAAATTAATTATTTTTATTAAAATGTATAATTTTTAACTTTTTATTTAAAGAAAATTTAAAGTAATTAAATAGTTTTAAGAAATTATTTTTTTCAAATTAACAGCGATTCTCTTAATGACAATTAATTCTAACAAACATTTATATTTTCGTCAATATTATTAATTTAATTAAGATTAAAAAATTTTAAAAAAATAAAAAAGATCAACTTAAAGTTGATCTTAGTAATTTTTTATTATTTGTTTTAACTTTAAATTAAATAAATTGAAAAAAGTTATTTTAGCAAATTATAAAATACTTTTAAACCTAAAAAAGGTGCTGTAGTAGTTAATTTTTCTTCAATTCGTAATAATCGATTGTATTTAGTAACACGATCTGTACGACAAAGAGAACCTGTTTTTATTTGACCCACATTAGTAGCAACAGATAAATCAGCAATAAAATCATCTTCAGTTTCTCCGCTGCGATGAGAAATAATTGCTGTATAACCAGCTTTTTTCGCCATTTCAATTGCTTCTAAAGTTTCTGTTAAAGTTCCTATTTGATTTAATTTGATTAAAATGGAATTAGCAATATTATTTTCAATTCCTTTTTGTAATTTCTTGATATTAGTTACAAACAAATCATCTCCAACTATTTGTAATTTTGTTCTTAATTTTTTAGTTAATAATTTCCAACCTTCCCAATCGTTTTCGTCCAAAGCATCTTCGATAGAAATTATCGGGTATTTTTTCACTAAATTATCAAAATAATCCACTAATTCTAAGCTAGTTAAATAATATTTATGCCCTTTTTCTCCTGATAAAACATATTTTTTATTTTTTTTATCAAAAAATTCAGAAGCAGCTATATCCATACTGATATATATATCTTTACCAGATTGGTAACCGGCATTATGAATAGCTTCTAAAATAATTTTAAGAGCTTCTTCATTTGAATTTAAATTGGGGGCATATCCTCCTTCGTCTCCAACATTTGTATTTAATTTTTTTAACTTTAAAATTTTACCTAAATGATGAAATATTTCTGAACCGTATCTTAAAGCTTCTTTAAAATTAGGAGCGCCTACAGGTAAAATCATAAATTCTTGAAAATCAATATTATTATCAGCATGCGAACCGCCATTAATTATATTCATCATAGGAACAGGCATTTGTTTTGGTTGTATACCGCCTAAATAATCATATAATTCCATATTAAAATAATTAGCTCCGGCTCGCGCACAAGCTAAAGAAACTCCAAGGATAGCATTAGCTCCTAATTTACTTTTATTAGGTGTACCATCTAAAGCTATTAATTTTTTAATATAGATAGAATATTTGCGTTTCAATATTAGGATTTACCTTCCTGATATCTATTACAAACAGCCCCCATCTAAACCGGACAAGCAAGTTTCCAAGCATCCGGCTTGCCATAATTTATC
>NZ_JAHBAJ020000014.1:0-15709 GCF_018390775.2 Sesame phyllody phytoplasma
ATCAGTTTTATCTTTATTTAATTTTGCAATAGTTTTTTCTTGATCCGTGATTACTTGGTTTTTATCGGCTAAGTCTTTTTCAGCTTTTTTTTGAACATTACTTAAGTCTTCAATTGCTTTATTTTGTGAATCTTTTAAATCTTTTTTTTTTTGATTTAATTTTTCTTTTATTCTATCACGCGCTTCCCTTGTTTTTTTTAATTCTCTTTGTGTTTCATCTAAATCTATAAGAACCTGATCTTGTATTTGTTTTATATGTTGTTGTAATTGCATTAATTTTTTTATTGCATCATCTAATTGAATTCTTATAAAAGAAACATATACTGGATCATTTAGAAGTTGATCCATTTCATTTATATGAGTTTCAAAAGTCATTGCATTTGAATTAATATAGTAAATTTGTGGAAAAATTTGTCGATTTAAGACTATATCACATAACTTTAATAATGATTTTTTGTTTTCATATTCTTGGCACAATGATTGTTGAAGATATTCGATTATTTTATCTTCCTTCTTGTGGGAATATTTATTAAAAATATTTTGTAGATAAGCATCTTCATCTGGAATATATTTTTTAATGTGAGGCAATATTGGTAATGCTTTTTGTTGTATTGCATCGTAATATTTGGCCAATTGATTTCTTTGTCTAAATTGATTTGCTATTTTTTCTTTTAAAATTAAAATCGTTTCTTGTGGAGAAATTTGAGGCTTTATTAACAATATCTTTTTTTCCTCATTATTCATCCAATCCCTAGTATTCATAAAATCATGCTCGAGTAATTGTAATTTCTGATCGTCTTTAAGTTGTTCGTTTAATATAGTTATTCTATATTGTGTTTCTTCTAAAACTGTGTTTACCATCATAATGTAAAATAATATATCTGGTATTTTTTTATTTTTTAAAATTATTTTTATATTTAAATCATCCACACTAATCATTTTATGATTTAATTTTTGTTGTAAAAATAAAACATATTCTTGAAATCTTCGTTCTTTTACGCTAATTTCTGATAATAACTTGGATGCAAGAATGTGGATTGTTTCTTCGTCTGAAAGTTTAGGGTCTGTGTGGAGGTGTTGTCGCAGATATTGGTTTTCATCTTCAGGAAGGTCATAATAATATAAATTTTTATTAATTTTTATATTCGCATCTTCTTGTGATAATGCGTAAGATTTTGCGATTTGATTAAGTTCTTGAAATTGATTCAATATTTTTTCTTTTAAAAGTAAAATTATTTCTTTTGAAGACAGATTGGGATCCATTGAAAATATTTTTTTTTTCTCATCAGGTAAAACATTTATATCAATTCTAGGATGTATTATATCAAATATATTAATTTTTAATTTCTCTGAATTATTTATGTTTTTATTAGAAGAAAATAATCTAGTTTTTTTAATATTATTATTGAATTGAAAAACTATTATTAAAAAAAGATTTAATGACAAAAATAAAATAAAAACTGCAATTAATAATTTAATAATTTTATTTTTTAAGTACTTTTCAAACACAATAAAAAACCTTTTTCCGTTAATTTATTTAAATTTTATTAATCTTTTTTTAATTAAAATGCTTTTCATAATTTATTAAAAACATTAAATACAAGAAAATAAATATATTTATTAAATTTAACAAAAAAATAATTTGATATAATTATTAAATTTGAAATTTATTTACAAAATTAAAATCATTTTATAAAAATTTATTTATTATGATCATAATTTTAAATAAAAAAATATCAAAAAAAATAAAAAATAATTATAAAATTAATAAAATATTTTAAATAATAGATTATTAAAAATAAGAAATAAAAAATAAAAAAATATTGAATTAATAGATAATTTAATTTATCTATATTAATAATTTATTAATAATTATTTATTAAAACCGATTTAAATTAAAATTTAATTAAAATAAAAATATAATTATAAATAAAATAAGTATATCAAATTTATAAACACTAAATTAATTTTTAATTTAACAACATGTAATTAATTTTATCAAATATTAATATTTCCGTCAACATTCAAAAAATTAATAAGATTTAAAATAGTTCCTTTGATTAAGTGAAAATTTAAAAATAAAACATACCAAAAATTATATCTAAAATATCTTTAATTAATGTTTCTAACCACCATTTTTATGAACCGCTCAAAAAAATATCGTATCAAATAAAAAATAAAAATAAAGCTTTTCTTCCCAAATAATTAGAAAAGATAATAAGATATCTTTTTTCATTTATTTGAAAAAAGAAAAAAGACCAATTTTAAAATTGGTCTTTATTATTAATTCTTTTCTTTATTTTTTATTCCATGTTATCACTGTAACCTCTTCATTTGGTTGTGTAGTGAATGGGGAGCAGTGCGATTCTTGATAATTTTGTTCACCTTTTAATACCAATTTTTGATGTTGCATTTCTTTTTTCATTCTTTTTTGTTCTAATAAAACCTGTTTTTTAGTTTTAAAAAACAAATCAACAATAAGATCTTTTACGAAAAAGATAATATTATTTAAAAAATAAAAAAGTGGTTTAAAACCTGAATAAATGAAGATAATTAAAAAAACAGTAGTCATCATTTCGTATCTATGTTCCGACACTTCTTGATTTTGAAAATCTCTAAAATATCTCCCTAAAAAAAGTAAAAATTGTTAAAAAACTAATCATTTATTTTTCCTTACTTCAATTATTCTTCAAGGACTAAGGATTTAACTTCTTTTTTTAAACTACCCGCTACTTTAAAAATAATGCGCGTGGAAGCAGGGATTTTGATTTTTTTCCTGTTTGTGCATTGCTTCCAATGTAGGTTTTTCGTGATCTTAAAACAAATCTACCAATGGTAAGTGCTAAAATTACTTTTTTATGGGATGCAATTGCTTCGATTAAAACATGCTCGAGGGTTTTGTAAAATGCTTCTGTAGCAGTAATGGTAGTTTTATTTGCTTCAACGATTTTTTTATTAATTCTTTTTTAGTCATATAATTATTTCTCCTTTGGGTTGATTTTTTTTGTAAATTACTATGGTCTTGGAAATAAGTACTACAATAAATTTTTGTCATGGTATCACTAATTATAAACAATTTCCTTTCTTAGAAATAGGTTAATTATTAGGATTATACGGGAGAATAATAAATGATATGGACTTAAATAAATTAAGAAATATTACCAAAAATATGTTCACAACCAATATTAACCCGAAACCGGTTAAAAGAGTGAATATTCTCGAGGGAAAGGATAAAACCAGACTTTTTTTGGAATCTAAACCATTCAAAATAGAATCGCTTAAAAAAACCCTGGAACAATTAATAACTCCCTGCTTTGAGAACATCTTTTTAAAATGGAGTTTTGGATTTAAAACCAAAAAATATGGAATAGACATGATAAAGCGAATTAAACAAAGATTCAAAGTCATTGACTATATAATTAAGATTTACATTGAAGGTTTTTGACGACATTAATCATGATATCCTCCAAAAGATGCTCCACAATTACATCCGCAAGAAAAAAGTAATAAAAAACATTCGAGGATGGTTGGAAGCATTGAGAATTCTCTTGTACATGATAAAGTTAATATATTAGGATTGCAGGAAACCGTCAAAGAGTATACTAACAGCTATGATTGAAAAAAGGAGGTAATAGTACAAAAACAAACCCTAGACCATCGGGAACCATTGGAAATCATGAGGACACACAAAACAATTATACGAGCAATTATCCGATATTTATGAAAAAACGGTGTGCTTAGAAATTTGCTCGCCCCGTTTGGACGGGGGTCGTTGGTAATAGTTAATAGAAAGACAAACCGTATCAATGAAACACCAATAATCTATCAGTATAATATGGATATTTAATTTCAAAAGATGCTAAATACATCCCATAACATAAATTAGTTAAAAAAATAGTTAAAAAATAAATATTATTTTTAATTTAACTTAAAAATAAAATTAAAAAATTAGTTATTATAAAATAATATAATGAAAAATATAAATTTCTAAATAAGATCAATAATTCAATTGAAATCTTTATTTTTAAAACATAAATAATCTAAAATAATAAAACTAAAAATATCAATCCGTTATTATTTTTCCATTCTTAATCAAGAAAAAAATTTTAAACAATAAAGACTTTTTGAACAAAAAAGTCTTTTTATTTATATAATATTTTATTTAATAATTGATTAAATCAATATAAATTTATATAAGTACTAAAATACTTTTATACACTTTCTATAAACATTCATTGAAACAAAGATAATTTTTAAAGCATCATATTGACAATAAAAAAATTTTTATTGATTATTTATATTAAATAAAATTAGATATTAAATTTTACAAAATAACGTAATTATTATATAACATGAAAAATAAATCAAAATCATCAATAAATGAAAATTTCTAAATTATGGGTATTTTAATTTAATCATTTGAGTTCAAATTTACTTTAACTTTGCTACCATAAATATTTAAATTCATATTAGGTTTCCCTTTTATTTTTGGTTGCAAAAAACTAATCAACATATGGGTAGAATCTAAAATATTTATTTTATCAATAAAATTAGCATATAATCCAGTTGATAGACCTTTTTGTTCTAATGAAAAAACCTCTAATTGATTAGTCAAATTATTATAATCAAAAGCAAAACCTAATGTTTTTTCAAAATTATAATTCTTTAAATACAAACGAATATTTTTTTGAATATTTTTGGTCGAATCTTGATTTTGTTTTATCATTTCGCAACTTTCTACGATACCTGGCAATAATAAATTACCAATTAATTTACTTGAAATCAATTTAGTTGTTTGACTAAAACAAGTTTTAGTAATTTGTCGGCCTATATTATCTTGAATTTTTTTCATTATTATTTGCTTAATCTTATTTCTAATAACAGAATCATTTTGAATAGTTTGTCGACAAAAATTTTTAATATCGAGGTTTAATTCTGATATTTCTAATTCAGATGCCTCATTCATAAAAATTTCTATATAGGGTATTTTTTCAACTTCATCTTGTAAAAAATTTTTAAATAACTCATGACTCACAGAACATAAAGATTCGGACATATCACAATTACAAAAGGTTATATTAACATAATCAATTTCATTTAATTGATCAAGATCAAAAAAGAATATACCTTTTTCCGGATAATATTTAATTAAATATTTTAATAATTCATTAATAAAAGCAATTTTATCATCCGAATCGTGAATATATTTATCACTAGCTACTTCTTGAATTGTATCTAATATTTTAAATATTCTATTAAAAGGAAATAACAAATTACTAGTTAAAATAGTAGCATTTTTTATAATTTGTTTAGTATTTGCGAATTCTTGATAAGTTTTACAAGGAAACATTTTCATAGGAAAAATTTTGTAAAAAACATGAGCTTTTTCTGAAAACATATGACCATTTTCGTGACGCCAATTAACAGCATAATATTTTAAATTATAATCTTTTTCATAATTATTAATTTCTAAAGCGCATAAATTTAAAAAATCTTTATTAAATAAACAAATAAAATTAATTATAATTATGTATATTAAAAATTTATTTAATTTTAATAATTTCATATTTTTTTTACTCTCTATACATTCATTTTAACTTTAAAATTTAATATAATATGTGTGTTAAAGATAATATAGCTAAATATCAATAAAAATATCAAATTTTCAAATAATTTTAAACCTATTAACTTTTTTAATTTTTATAAGAAAATTTAAGATATTTTAATTTTCTTTTTAATTTTTGAAGAGCATTTTTGCGTATTTTTTGAACTTTTGCAGGAGACATTTGCAAATATAAAGCTATTTCTCGATAAGAATTTTTTTTATGACATTGAAAATGATTAAAAAAACCAAAACTTAAACCAATAATTTTAAATTCTGATGCATTTAAATTTTGTTTTATTTTTTGAACCCAAAATTCATAATCTACTTGATTTAACCAATTTTGATGAGGATCTAAAGAATAGTTAGCAAAAGAATAATAAATAGTTTCTTGAAAATTAGTATTAACGACATAAGAATTTTTTTGAGGAACAATTGGAATATGACTATGACGAATTAATTCGCGAATTACAAATTTAATAGTTGGCCGTGCATAAGCTATAAAATCATAACCTTGATCTTGATAATAACCTAAAGCACGAATTAAACCCAAAAAACCTTCTTGAACCAGATCGGCTTTTGTTAAAACGGAAGGATAATACTTGAATTGATTAACAATTTTATAAACTAAAGGTGTATGAACTTCAATTAATTGATTTCTAATAGATAAATTATTTTTATTTTTTAAAAAGAGTGAAAATAATTTTTTTCTTGGCATATCATTCCTTTCTAAAACATTCTTAAAGTTGATAATAAAACAAAATAAATCTTGAAAATATATTATTAAAATTAACAATTTTATAAAAACGTTCTCACACTCAAAAAAACAAATCTTATTTAGATTAATATAAAAAAACTTTAAAATTTCTTCTTATTACATCAATTTCATTAATCAAGATCTTTTTATTATTTTGCAAATAAATATTTACCAATTAAACAAACTTAAATTAAACTTATTTTCTTATAAATTCTCCAATTTATTTAATAATAAGGATATGAAAACATATAACTTATTAAATTTGATTTTTTTTGGTATATAGAAAATATTTTATAACTTTAGTTGTTCTTTATTTAGTTAGGTAAAAAAGTTTAAAATTTCTTATAAAAATAAAAAAATCAATATTTTTTTTCAAAATATTGATATAATTGTAGATTAAAGTTAAAAAATTTTTTAAACATTAAATTTAAATTTTTATCATTTAAATAAATATTTAAATAAATGAAAAAATTATTAATGATATATAAAAAATTAATTCAAAAATCAAATTTAAATATAAATAAATCTATAAAAAATAACAAAATAACGACAAATAAAGTAATTATCTATAAATAAAAAATATATTAATATTTTGCTATTATATAATAATTATTTTTTTATGTTATAATTAAATTAGATATTTTATATTATTAGAATCTTCTAATGATGGAATATCTTAATATTACCTAATTTAAAAAAATGATAATTTAAAATGAAATTTGAAAATTTGAAAAAAATTAAATATAATTATAAAAAATAATTAAAATTTATCTAATAAAAATATTTAAAAAAATATTATTAATAATTAAAAAATTTATTTATTGTTTATTGCATATTTTTAAAAATAAAAAAGAAAAGAGAAAGAAATAGTTAATATAAATATTTTAGAAAAAAATCAAAAAAATATTTTATTATTTAAATATTTAATCCTGATAATATTATTTTTAAAATGTTATTTAATTCATATTATTTTAGCTCATTCTTTATCTGCTAATAATCAAAAAAAAAACGATTTACAAACTAAAATTTTCCAATATCGAAGTATTTTAGAGGCAGAATTGAATCAAACACAAAAATTAAAGCAGGAGTTAAAGACATTATCATCAGAAGATGAAGATAAATTAAAAACTTTTTTAGATGATATTCGAGAACAAAACATATTAAACATCGAAGAAATAGAGAATATTAATCAAAAAGATCTTAAAAATAATATAGACGAATTACTTTTGAAAATTTTAGAAAAACAGGAAAAGATCTATATAACATTAATTAATAAAGTTAAAAAAAATAATTCTCTTATTATGAAGAAAATAGTTAATCAAACAAAAGAAGATACTGCTAAATTATTAGAAATAAGCCTTTATTTCGCGAATAATAAAGATATAAAATATCAATTAAATAATATCAAATTAGAAATAGAATCTAATAAAAAAAATAGTGCAATTTATTTTCAAACCAAAGGTGAAGAATTTATGTTAGAAGCCGAAACACAACAAAATAATCAAGATTACCTCACTTCTAATTTAAAATATGATCGCGCTAAATATAATTTCGCAAAATCTATTGATCAATTTAATGATATAAAAGGTCAAATTAATTTAATAGTCCATCAAATATTAATTCCTAAAAATAATTTGCCTGAAATTGAAATTAAAAATTCTTCTGAATATATTACTCTTGATGAAAATAATAATACTATTAATAACGATTTGAAATATTGGAAACCTACTTTAATAGTTTTTATGATTACCAATTGTTTAATTATTATACATTTTGCATACAAATTAATTATTTATAAAATGTATAAAATAACTAAACCTAATTTAAATATGAATAAATTTCAAGTTTGATTAAAAAATATAAAAATTTAAAATAATAAAAGCTGTTTGCAATAAACAGCTTTTTTTATTTAACTAAATGTTAGCAAATAACTAAAATAATTTTTTTAAATAAATACATATCGATTTATTGAAATTTATTTTAGTTATTTTTAATTTTAATTTATAAAATATAAAATTTTTAAAAATATTTTATTTAACTTTGTTGATTTTTTAATTCCTGTTCCACTTGGTTTAATATTTTTAAGTCTGTATCGGTAACAATAATTCTACTATAAGCTTCTTTTAAATCATCGATATCAACAGTTTCTTTGCTATCATCATCATTACTAGCTCTTTTAGTAGCAAAATTCATAGCAGCAGATTTCATTAAATTTTCTAAAGTACGATTAGTTTTTAAAAAATCATAATTTTTAGTTATATCTATTCTTTCTAAAGCTTCATTAATTACTTCATACAAAAAATTTTTTGCTTCCGAACTATATGGATTTTTAAGTTTTTGTTCCATTAAAAACTCTAAAAATTTTCGACGTTCTGTTTTATTACCAGGATTAACCTTTATAGAATAAGTAAAACGAGATTTAATAGCATCATCGATTTGCATAAAATTATTAGTTGCTCCTAAAATAAAAATAGGATGTTCTGGATCGTTTTCCACAGAAGTCAATTCTGTTTTAAATTGATTAACAATATTCATAATTTCTGCATCTCCAGATAAACGTTCTAATTTACAAAAAATAGTTTCGCATTCATCTATAAAAAGAATTACTCCAGGATATTTTTTAGATATTTTACGTACATCCCTAAACAAATTCCTAATCATTTGCACAGCTTGTCCTCTATATTTTTTAGAAAAAATAGAAGCACTAACCTCAAAAAAAGGTAATTGCGTTTCTTTAGCTATAGCTCTAGCAAAAGTAGTTTTTCCTGTTCCAGGGGTACCATATAACAAAATACCCGAAGGAGGGTCAATTAGACCAAGGTTTTTAAATTTTTCAGGTTTTTTTACATATAAAATAAATGAATTAGCTATTACCTTTTCGCTCTCAAAACCTGATAAAGTTGCAAAATCAGGGAAATTATCACTATTAGTAGGATAAAAAGTTTCTGATATATCAGAATCATTAACTAAATTATAATAATTTTGTAAATCTTGTGACGATGTATCACTCTTTAATTTTCTTAAATAAAAATTATTATTAAAAATAAAAATTAAAGATATAAGAGCCATAATCAATAATAAAAAATCTATAATTAATCGTATTATTATAAATAATCTTGTTTTTTTTAATAATTTTTGCCTTTTAGCTTCTGATAATTTTAGCACTTTATCATCAGATAAATTTCTTGTTTGTTCTTCCAACTGAATACTCCTTCAAAATATTAAAGATAAAATAAAATAATAAAAAACTCTTTTTATAAACTATAAAAATATTTTTAATAATTAATTATTTATTAAATAAAAAATTTTTGATAAATTAAAGCTAAATTAAATAAAAAACAAACCTTTTTAATCCACAATATAAATTTTAATTTTTTTTATTAATTAAAACAATATAAATACAATTTATAAATTATGTTTATATAAAGATTTTTTATCAAAAACTGCTAAAGGTTCTGAAAAACTACCTTCAGAAGTTTTAGCAAACATTTCCCCTAAAGAAGTTAGTTTTGCATCTATATTATCTAAATGCCATAATAAAAATGCTTCTCCTGTTTGAGGAGTTTTTAAAGCTCCATATTCTAACAAACCATGATGAGAAATTAATAAATGTTTTAATAATAATATTTCTTCTGTATCCTGAATATTCAATAAAAAAGCTTCTTCATGAACATAATTCACAGATAAAACTAAATGCCCTAATAAAACACCTTCTTTAGTATATTCTTTTTTTGCAAAATTAAATTCTTTAACCTTAAACATATCATGTAAAATAATTCCTGCATATAATAAATCTAAATTTAAAAAATTATATCTTTCGACTAAATTTAAAGTAATTTGCAACATATTAGTAGTATGATAAGCTAATCCACCATAATAATTATGATGCATTTTAAAAGCAGCAGGTGAAATTAAAAAAGGTATTCTATATTTATTATACAAAATAGTTGTAATTTTCTTCAAATTAGAATTATTAATTGCAGCGATATATTTATTAATTAAAAAATCAGCTTTATCAAAAGATAAAGGTGCACATGTAAAAAAACAAGAATAAATTTGATAAATTTGTTCTAAATCCAAAATATTCTCAATTAAACTTACATTTTCGCAATTCCAGTAATATTTATTTTGTTTTAAATATTTAATGACTTCAAAAATATAAATTTTTTCTGTCATTAATGTTAAATTTATATTTTCTATTTTAATATTAATATATTCATTTTCCGTTAATAAAACATCTACATTATAAAAATTATCACCTTTATTAATATTAGTAATTTTCCCAAAAATTTGATATTTTTTGCCTATTTCGGCATTCTTTAAAATTTGTAATTGGTTTTTTTTATAAATCATACTTTTTTAAACTCATTTTTTATTATTATTTAATATATTATTATGTAATAAAATTTTTAAAAATAAATCCATTCGCAAACAAAAATAATTTAATATAAACCTGTTTTTAAAAATTTTTTTTGTAAATTTTCTAATTCAAATTTATTTAAATTTGATAAACATTGATATTTTTGCTTTAATAATGTCACTGATTTAATAATGTTCATTTTTTGACAATAAGTCAAAGGAAAATCATAAATTACTTGATCATTTAAATAAACAGCAATTACTAAAAAAAAATCTGCATCAATATTTTCTAATTTATGCTCAATAAAAAATAATATTCCGGTAATTAAACTTTTAAAATAATTAATAGCTTTAGTATACAATAAATAATTAAAAGCTACATTAACAAAATTTTGTTTTAAAATTTTATTGAATTCTTTAAATACCAGATAAACTGGTAATTTACTTATCAAAAAAATATTATCTTTCAAAACTTTTTCCGCATTTTCTTCTACAGAAAAATTTAATTTCGCTTTAAAATAAAAAATTCTTAACATCCTTAAAGGGTCTTCGGTTAACTTTTGATAAGGATTACCTATAATACGAATAATTTTATTATTTAAATCTTTAATTCCGCCCACATAATCGAAGATTTTATCATTTTCATCTAACAAAAGTCCATTAATTGTAAAATCGCGTCTTTGTAAATCATCCTTTATATGTTGAATAAAAATTATACATGAAGGATGCCTAAAATCTAAATATGCAGCTTCTTTGCGATAAGTAGTAATTTCAAAATAATTATTTTCAAAATAAATTTTGACAGATCCATAACGAATTCTTCTTTTTGGTATATCAAAAATTTCACAAACATCTTCAGGTAAAAGGTTAGTAGTAATATCTACATCTGTAATAGGTTTTTTTAATAAAAAATCTCGAACAGCTCCTCCTACTACAAATGCTTCTGCTTTATTTTTTTTTAATATTTTTAAAATTTTTTTAGCTTTATCCATATATAATTTAAAATTTAACATATCTTATTTACACCCATGATTAAAACACATTCTGAATCAAGAAGGCAGAATGATTAATCCCACACCAAGTACATTATTCCCTACATGAGCGCCTATTACCGGAGTAATAGTAACTTCTAAAATATCATTAATATTTAACTTTTTTTTTAAAGTTTCTATTAATTTATTTTTCATTAAAGGCTGCCCTGAAGTTAAAACATGTAATAAAAATTTTTGATTTTTCGCGTATTGCTGAACATCTTTAATAATACAATCAAAAGCTTTTTCTAAAGTAAAAACTTTTTTAATCATTGTAATAACACCAGGAGATTCTAATTTTAAAATAGGTTTAATGTGAAAAATTCTTCCTAAAAAACCTTTAGTAGTACTTAAGCGACCACTTTTAATTAAACGATTTAACGAATCTACTATAAAAAAAATTTTATTATTTTGGCGTAATTTGGTTAAATACTCTATAACTTTTGAAACCTCACAATTTTCCGAAAACATACGTTCAGCTTGTAAAGCACAATAAGCTTCGCAAAAACCAATACTTTGAGTATCAAAAACTATAACTTCTATTTCGGAAGCAACTATTTTGCTAGCAGATAAAATACTATTATAACTACCGCTTAATTTACTTGCTAAAGTGGTGACAAAAATTTTTTTATATCCTAAACGAGCTATTTGACGAAAATATTCAACTATTTCTCCTATAGGTGGTTGAGAAGTGGTAGCAATTATACGAGGATTCTTAGTTAAAGCTTCATAAAACTGATCTGCAGTTAAATTTTCACCATCTCGATATTCTTGATTATTTAAAAAAATTTGTAATCTAAGTAAACCAATATCATGTTTTTGAGGAAAATAATCTAAACAACTAGTGGAAGTACTGATTACCTTAATAATTTTATTCATATGAAATTAAAATCCTTTAATAAAAATAAACAATAAATAATAATTTAATAACTCAATTTTTAATAAAAATATATTTTAAAATATTGAGTTATTATTTAAATGTTTAAAAATCAAATTTATGTTTGATTAAAAAATAAATTATTTATCATTAATCATAAAAATTTATTTATTTTAAATTTTATTATCTTTTTTAAGCATCATTAAAGGTTTTTCTTTGTTTAATTTATTAGAATATAGAACAGTATATAAAAACCATACAAATGCTAAACAAAAAATAAATAATCCTATAAAACCAATTATATCGCGATAATTAGGTGATAACGAAAAAAATCCACTGGAACATAAATTACTATCAAATAATGCATGTGCGAGTACATTTTGATAAACTTGTTGACTTAATTTTATTAATGATTCTTTTTGTTCAAAATAACTCATGTGTTTCAAACCTGGAATCAATTTTCTATCTATAAACACAGAATAATAATTAAAGTCATTATCCCGAACTAAGTTAATCACTTTTTGAACCAGGAAAAACGATATTTGCTGTATAAGCGCAAACAAACCCATAAAACAAGCAAACAAATATAATAATATTTTATTAATAGTCCGTTTATTAGCGCCTAAAGAACGACTAATACCTACAGTACGATAAAAAATCATAAATTGAAGTTTTACAAACGATTTGGCTGTAACATAAATATACCAAGGTAGTACTAAATATTTTATTAATGCAAATATGAATCCAAGTATACCAGTTGACCAAAACGATAAAACTTCTGCATCAAATTCTAAATATAAAATCTTAAACAATGATAACTTGTACCAAATTATTTTTGATAAAAAATTATTTGATACTAATGCCAAGCGACAGATTATAAAAATTAGCGAATTAATAATTAGCATAAACATATTTCTTCTCAAATGAGCTTTAGTTAAACTTTTACCAATACGATAAACTTCTTTCGAAGGTAAATCAGAAGAAATAGATCTAAAATCTAACAAATTATCATTTTTAAATAATATAGAAGATTCATTAATTTTAGAAACAAAATATTTTTGTTCAAAATTATTAACATAAGATAATATATCTAAATCTTCCGATGTAGAATTTACAGATGTATTAGAAATTTCATTGTTTTTGCGAACTAAAAAGTCTTTCATAGTACCTTTGTTTATTTTAATAATAATATCAGCATATTTAGTAGCTAATACAATATCATGCGTTACTACAACGACCAATTTCTCTTCAGAAATCTCTTTTAATTTTTTAAAAACTAAACTACTAGTTTCCGCATCTAAATTACCTGTCGGTTCATCAGCTATTAACAAATTATTATTTTTAATCAAACTTCTAATTATATTAGCGCGTTGTAATTGTCCACCAGATAATTCAAAAGGTTTTTTCTTTAACAAACCAATAGATAAATCAAAATATTTAAATAATTCTCGAATTTGCTTATGAAGTTCTTCATTAACGACGCGTTTTTGTAATTTAATGGCTAAAAGTATATTTTCCAAAATAGTTAATTCATTAATAAAATATGAATCTTGAATGATATTAGAAACCATACCATTTCTATAATTAGCCATTTCAGAATCAGAAAAAGTAGATAAATCTTCTTGAGCTACTATAATATTACCAAAACTTACTTTTTCTAAGCCTGATAAAAGATTGCATAAACTGGTTTTTCCTGAACCTGATTTACCTGACAAAAAAACAAATCCACGACTAGGCAAATTAAAAGAAATATCTTTTAAAATTGTTTCATCGTCAGACGATGTTAAATTAACATCTATAAAACGAATCATATTATTCTTAATCTCCTTTATTTTTATTAAATTGATATATAAAATTATTTATTCATATTTTTTTAAATTTATGTCAATGAAAATTTATTTTTAGTAATATTAACTGAAAAATCATATAATAAAGTAGATTTTTGAATTAAATTAATGATTTTAGCAGCTTTAGTAGTATTAATCAAATCTGTATTTAATTGTAAAGTGTCTTTTAAATCATTTTGATTCAAAATACTACTAAAAAAAACAGGCAATTTATATTCGTAACGATAACTTAATAAAGGTATAAAAATGTCATCTCTAAAAAAAGTATTCATATTTTCTAAACCAAAATCATCTAAAATTAAAAACGGAATTTTTTTTAAATGATTTACTTTATCTTCTATAATATCTTGAGTCCAAAGAAATTTAAATTGTCTAACCAAATCAGACATTCCAATAAATAAAAAAGGAATGTGACATTGCAATAACATTTTAGCTAATACCTTTAACATAAAAGTTTTTCCTGAATTGAAAGGACCATAAATATATAAACCCTTATTATTTTTAATATTAAAATCAGGAGAATTATATTGTTCTATTAGCGATTTCATATACTGAAAAATACTTTTTTGTATTTTAGAAATAGGTTTTATTTTTTTAACATCTATATTAGATAAATCTAATTCTTGATTAAATAAAATGTTTTTTTGTTGCAAATTACTTTGCCAATCTATTTGTCTAGTTTTCGTAGTTTCTTGCCAAGCTACATGAAGATAAGGTCTTTCTTTTAAAACCAATTTATATCCAAAAGGATTTGGCTTATCTTTTTTATTTAAATAATTAAAAACAATAATTAAATCTTCGTCTTTAATTTGTAAATGTTTCGTTTCGGGATGATTTTTAATATAATTTTTAATTTTTTGTAAATTAAAATTTGATTCTTCTAATGAATCCATAATAACTCCTAAATAAAAATTTAAATATTTTTAAAATTTAAATTTTTATAAAACTAAAACAATAAAAAATTGAATTTTTTATTCTAAATTAGAATAAATATAAATTAATCATTTCCTCATTTCATTAATTATTAGTAATTGCCAGTAATTGCCACTTTTTTTATAAAACAGACTAACAATTTACCTAAAATCTACAATTTATTTATTAATATTATTCGCTATTTTGTAGCTTATAAATAAATTATTACTGAATTTATTATATCATGTTTTTTAAGTGACTATTTATTTTTTAATGATAAATTAAAACAGATATTAAAGTAAAATTTGAATAATAAATTGTGAT
>NZ_JAHBAJ020000015.1:0-13859 GCF_018390775.2 Sesame phyllody phytoplasma
AATCAAAATAATTTATACGATTCATTATCTTTAGATATGTATCAATATTTAAAAAAATGGTATTGTGATAATTTTATGTGTTCTAATAATCAAGGAAATTTAAAACCTAAAAATCTTGATATGAATAAAGTAATTTTATTTTTTAAAAAAACTTTATTTTAAATTATTTAATAATAAAATTAAAAATATATCGATAATATGAACAAGGGTGAATATGAAGATATAATATAATAACATCTATATCGCTACTTACTGAAAAATCTAGTAGTCTAAATTATATCAATATATTAACTTCTTATTAAATAGTTTATCAATGAAAACCTGGAATTTCACCGTTATCAAAACGATCACTGCCCCTAAACGTGTTAAGGTATAAATTGAGAGTAAATTGGATAATTCGCAAAGCAAAATTATTAAATTAATCAATCATAAGATAAAAGTTATTATTACTAAGAGTAAAGAACCTTTTAGTAGTTAGATGAGTAAATGATTAATGCGCAATTATTAAAGATAATCGACCTTTTCAATTAAATTATCAAATAAGAAATTAATGCAAAATGAACAACTTGAACAATATCTATTAAGTATTTAATTAAATCATTACTAATAAAGGTTATTAAATAAAAGTCATCGACAAAAAAGCATTAAAATCAACTAATAAGTTGATTTTTATAATTTTATTAATAGATTGTTAAATTGGAATTAAATTTTTTGTAGTTTGTTTTTTCGAATATATTTATCAATAAAATTTTTATTTTTTTATTCATTGTATCTATCTATTTTTTTATTTTTTGTTGTTATTTTTTTTTATTATTCCTACTTGATAACCTATAAATACAAAAATAATTCCACTAAATACAGTTAAAAAAGATAAAATTAAAGGAAAAAAAATACTCTTATTATTAAACCCGCAAAAATAACCCCATTTATAAAAAAAGTAGGCTAATAAAATTGTTAATAATATAAATAATATCCAAAATAATGTAATACCTGCAAATTGTGTTTCAATATTTTCCATGGTTTTATATCCTTATTTATTAATTTTATAAATATAAATAAAAAATTTATTATTAAATGTTATCAATTCTAAAATATATTTTTTACTCTAATAAATATTTTATATTTTTATTTTCATTTTTGTGCTAAATTATATTTTAATAATGACTTATTATTATTTACTATGTCATTATAGTTATATTTTTTGTATTATTTGACATATTGATTTTTTTATTTTAAAATATATCCGGATATTTCACTATAATATAAATTTTTCTAATTTGAAAGTTAAAATTAAAGGTTTTTTATTTTTATATTCGTTAAATGTTTTTTTAAAATATATTTAGTTAATAAATTTTAAACATCTTTGAAAAATACAATATATAATAAAATATTAAGAAATATTGTTATTTTTTTGTATTTAAAAAAATTTTATTAAAAAAAGAGAGGTTTAAAGATGTCATCTGAAAACATTAATTTAAATAAAGTTAAAGAATTTAAAAAAGGATTTCAGGATTTTATTAATAAAGGTAATATTATTCAATTAGCAGTAGCTTTTATATTAGGGCAATTATTTACTAAAGTAGTTAGTTCTTTAGCTACTGACATAATTATGCCTCCTATTAATTATCTTTTTAGCGATACAGGTTCTTCTTTACAAACTTTAAATTGGCAATTAAAAAATAATATTTATTTGAATTACGGAATCTTTTTACAAAATGTTTTTGATTTTTTATCTGTTTCTTTCATTTTATATTTAATTGTTTCTTATTTTTCAAAATATTTTAGTAAAAAAAATCAAAATGAAAATAAAATGACTATTGAACATGAACAAGTTAAACTTTTAAAAGAAATTAAAGACGTTTTAATTAATCAAAATAGGTAAAAATTAATTTTTTTCACTAAGATAATTATTTTATAATAATTGCAAAATTAATTTTAAAGAGTGCTTTTTGTTTCAAAATACAAAAGCGCTCTTTTATTTTTGTTTATATTAATTAATATAGGTATTTTGATTCTTTTATTTATTAAAAATAAATTATTAATATTTTCAATTGGTTTTAATAATTTATTAATATTTAGTTTAATATTTAATTAGTAAATTTTAAAATATGGTTTTTTGGAATGATAATGATTTTGTTGCTAAATAATTAAGCAAAAATATATTTTTTTTAGTAGTTTTGATATAATTAATAGGATAAAACTTATAATTTTTTTTATATAAAATTTAATAAATATATATTTTATATGTTTTTTAATAAAAATAATATATTAAAATTTTATTTTTAATTCGAATAATATTAATGATTATTCGGTAGTTATTGAATTTATTAAAATTTGTATTATTAAAAAATATTTTTAACAAAAAAGGATTTATGATCTGATGATATTAAAATGCGCACAAACAATATTAGACTTTGTAAAGAATTTTTATAATCCTTCTGCTAGATATTTGAAAAAAATTAAAAAAGTTGCTGATAAAATTGACAAATTAAGTCATATTATGTCCCAATTAAAAGATGAAGATTTTCCTAAAGAAACCCTTAAATTGAAACAAAAATTAAAAGAAGGAATGTCTTTGGATAATATTTTGGTAGAAGCTTTTGCTTTAGCTCGAGAAGCTTCTACAAGGGTAGCTAAAATAACTCCTTACTATGTGCAATTATTAGGAGCTATAGTTTTACATAAGGGTAACATTGCAGAAATGAAGACTGGAGAAGGTAAAACTTTAACAGCTGTTATGCCGGCATATTTAAATGCCTTAGGAGGCAATAGTGTTCATATTGTGACTGTTAATGAATATTTAGCGCGTCGTGAAGCAGAAGGTGTTATTGGGGATATTTTTCGTTTTTTAGGATTAAGTGTAGGTTTAAATCTTAAAAATAAAAGTATTCAAGAAAAAAAAATAGCTTATAATTGTGATATTTTATATTCTACTAATAGTGAAATTGGATTTGATTATTTGAGAGATAACATGGAAAGTGATATCAATAATGTTTTAATGACTCGTGAATATGGTTATGTAATTATTGATGAAGTCGATTCTATTTTAATTGATGAAGCTAGAACTCCTTTGATTATTTCTAATAATGTAACATCTGGTATTAAATTTTATAGAGATGCTGATCGTTTTGCTAAAAGTTTAAAATCTGAACATTATGTGATTGATTTAGAATCTAAAACTATTGAATTAAATGAAGAAGGAATTCGAAAAGCAGAATTATTTTTTAAAATTAATAATTTATATAGTAATCAAAATTCTTTTTTATTACATTTTATTAAAAATGCTTTAAAAGCTTGTTTTATTATGGAAAGAGATAAAGATTATTTAGTACAAAATAATCAAATTGTGATTATTGATCAATTTACAGGTCGTGCTTTAATAGGTCGACAATTCAGTGATGGTTTGCATCAAGCTTTAGAGGCTAAAGAAAATTGTATTATTAAAGCTGAAACTGAAACATCTGCGACGATTACATATCAAAATTTATTTCGAAATTATAAATTAATATCTGGTATGACTGGTACAGCTAAAACCGAAGAAAAAGAATTTATTAGTATATATAATATGAAAGTTATTCAAATCCCTACTAATAAAAAAATGATTCGCGAAGATGCTTCGGACTTAGTTTTTTTAACTTTAAAGGAAAAATGGAAAGCTTTAATAGAAGAAGTTAAAATAAGACATTCTAAAAAACAACCTATTTTGATAGGTACTGTTAGTGTGGAAGTTTCAGAACAAATTTCTAAAGATTTAAAAAAAAATAAAATAGCTCATGAAGTTTTGAATGCTAAAAATCATTTGAAAGAATCTGAAATAATTGCAAAAGCCGGTAACAAAAGTGCTGTTACTATAGCTACCAATATGGCTGGAAGAGGTACAGATATTCGTTTAGCAGAAGGTGTAGCTGAGTTAGGCGGTTTAGCTGTTTTAGGTACAGAAAGGCATGAAGTGCGACGAATTGATAATCAACTTCGCGGACGGGCAGGTAGACAAGGTGATCCTGGTTATACTAAATTTTTTGTATCTGCAGAAGATGATTTGATAAAACGTTTCGGTTCTGATAAAGTTAGTAAGTTAGTTACTTTGTTGCAATATAGTAAACATCAACAAAATAATGCAGTTTCTTCGCGTTTTTTAACGAATTTATTCACTAATATACAAAAAAAAATTGAATCTTCTAATTTCGAATATCGTAAATTTGTTTTAAAATTTGATTCTGTTTTACAGTTACAAAGAGATATTATTTACAAGCAACGTAAAGCAATTTTATCTTCTAATAAGGTTGAAGAAATTTTGTGGAATATTATGGATAAAACTTTAAAAAATAAAGTTAAAAATTTTGTAAATTCGATGAAACAAGATAAATTTCAAAAATTAGATAAACAAGCTATTATAGTTGAATTAATTCATTATTGTGAAATTAATTTTTTTGATAAAAATATTTTAACAAAAACAGATTTTGAAGATAATAATCAAAAAGACTTATCTTATTCTCAAATAGAATCAGTTATTTTAAACAAAGCTCGTAATATTGTAGATTTGCAAAAAAATAAATTTACTTCAGTTGGTATACAAAAATACTTAAATATTATTAAATTAATTATATTAAAAAATGTTGATATTAATTTTCAACGTCATATAAATGATATGGATTTATTAAGAAGAAGTATTAATTTTTTAAGTTATGGGCAACAAAATACTTTAACTGTTTACCAACAAGAAGGACAAAAATTTTTTAATCGTATGATTGATAATATTTCTCAAGATATTACAAAAATTGTTTTGAAATCAAATTTTTTTGAAGATTTGTTGGATGATTTAAATCCTACAGAATCATTACAATTAAATAATCGAGATAAAATTAAAATTAAAAAAAATATTAAAAAACCTTGGGATTAATTAAAAAAAATAATTTCCAGAGGGGATAATTATTTATAATGGAAAAATATGAATTTCATCAAATTTTAAATAATTTAAAATCTATTTTATTCAATTTAGAACAAAAAATAGATATCAAAAAAATGTTAGAACAATTGAAATCTTTTAAATTATTAATGGAAAAACCAAATTTTTGGGATAATACACAAGAAGCTGCGCATGTAACTCGAAAATTTAGTCAATTACAAAATAAAATTAATAATTTTACTAATTTACAAAAACAACATCAAGCTTTGACTTTATTATCTTCGGATTATGAGCTTAATGATGCACAAAATTTAACGTGGTTAATTTTAGAATTAAAAAAGTTACAAAAAGATATTAAAAATTTAGAAATTGAAGTTTTATTAAATCAAAATTATGATGAAAATAATGCTATTTTAATGTTACATTCTGGCGCCGGAGGTTTGGAATCTCAAGATTGGTGTGAAATGCTTTTTAGAATGTATAAAAAATATGCTCAAAAAAAACAATTCCAATTAGAAATTTTAAATTTACAAACAGGAGAAGAAGCTGGTATTAAAACTGTTAGTTGTCTAATTAAAGGTGTTTATGCGTATGGATATTTTAAATCTGAAAGAGGTATACATCGTTTAGTGCGAAAATCTCCGTTTGATGCTAATTTTAAAAGACATACATCTTTTGCTTCTTGCGAAGTTTTACCAGAGATTAATGAAGAAATTACTGTCGATATTCAAGAACAAGATTTAAGAATAGATGTTTTTCGTAGTAGTGGAGCTGGTGGTCAACATGTAAATACTACTGATTCAGCTGTTCGAATTACACATTTGCCTACTGGTATTGTAGTTAATTGCCAAAATGAAAGAAGTCAAATTCGTAATAAAGAAAAAGCTTTGCAAATTTTAAAAACTAAATTATTTCAATTAGCTTTACAGAAACAAAAAGAACAAGAAGCTAATTTAAAATCAGATCAAAAAGAAATTGGTTGGGGATCTCAAATTAGAAGTTATATTTTTCATCCTTATCAAAAAGTTAAAGATCATCGTACTAATTATGAAAGTTCTCAAATTATGGATATTATGGATGGTGAATTAGATGATTTTATTAATGCTTTTTTAAGAATCAAAAATTAATTTTTTATATTAAAAATTTAAATTTATTTAAAAATATTTTGCTAAAAAAGGAATACAAACAATATGAAGAAAGATCAAAAAATTTATAAACAGAATCTTCATAAATGGTTAATACTGATTGTAAATGATATTATTTTAGCAATAACTATATTTGTATTTACTTTAGGAAGTAAATTAAATGTAGGCGGAATTGATGGTTTAGCTTTAACGAGTGCACGTTTATGCAACTTATTTACAAATAATTCTTATTTTATATCGGATAAAATAATGATTTATTTTATGTTTTTGTATAATGTTTTAGCGATAATAATTGGATATAAAATATTTGGCAAAAAATTTATTTTAAAAAGTGCTATTTTGGCTATTATTTTAATGATAGTAATGTATTTTTTGCCTTATATCTTAGGTGAATCAACAATTTTTTTAAATCGTTTAATCATTTGGAATAATGAATATTGGAAATTATTTGTCTCTTCTATATTAGGCGGATTATTAATAGGTTTTACTCAAGCTAATATTAGAAAAATTGGATTCACTACCGGAGGTATGGATATTTTTCAACAAGCTTTAAAAGATATTTACGGAATGAATTTTAAAATTTCTTTATTGATTACTGATGGCATTTTAATATTTTTATCATCTATTTTGGAAAGTTTTGATCAAATAAATTTTTTTAATATGTTTTCGGAGATTATGATAAGAATTTTGTTATCCTTATCATCTATTTATATTATGGGTTGGATTATGGATAAAAAAGTTATATTTAATTTGATTGAAAATAATAATTCAAAAATGAAACTTGATAAATAAAATCATTTTATTAGAAAGGTTGATTACTTAAAATAACGAAATGTACAAGAATGGATTTTTAAAAATTGAATTAGCCAATCCCAATTTAACTTTGGGGAAATTTGATGAAAATAATGATATTATTTTGAGTGTTTTAGCAAAAAGCAAAGCGAGTTTTGTGGTTTTTCCAGAATTATGTTTAAGCAGTTATACAGCTGGTGATTTTTTTTTTGAAAATGATTTTAACAATAATATTTTAAAATCTTTAGATTATATTATTAAGAAAACTTCTTTTAAAGGAGTTTATATTTTAGGAATGCCATTAGTTTGGCAAGAGATGATTTTCAATGTAGCTATCGTTATACAACAACAAAAAATTTTAGGAATTGTTCCTAAATATACTATTCCGAATTATGAAGAATTTTGTGAAAAAAGATGGTTTACTTCTGGTAATGTTATTCCTGAGATGCAAGAAATTATTTTTTTAAATCAAAAAATCCCTTTTGGTAGTATTTTATTTATTAATGAGTTATATAATGTGTGTTTCGGAGTAGAAATTTGTCAGGATTTATGGACTATTAACTCACCTAGTGATTTATTAATCAAAAAAGGGGCGCATTTGATTTTTAATTTATCTGCTTCTACAGAGCATTTAGGTAAAGCGCAATTACGTCGCATGGCTGTTATTAATCACTCTCGTAAACAAATTGGTGGTTATTTTTATGTTAGTAACGGTATGAAAAGTGAAATGTCTAATGATGTGGTTTTTTCGAATCATAAAATAGCTGCTATTTTAGGTAATTTGATAGGTGAAAAGGATATTTTTGATTCAGAAACCAATTTAATTATAGATGTTTGTATGGATTTTATTAAACATCAGCGTTTAATTGATACTACTTATGCAGATCAGATATCTGAAGTAAAAAAAATAATAATTCCAAAATCTTATTTTTGTTTAAGAGAAGAAAAAGATTTTATTTTTGAAAAAAAATGGAATATTAAACCTTTTGTTAGTGAATCCGAATTAAACTCTCAATTAGCTCTTGCTAATCATTTGCAATGTTTATTTTTATGCAATAAATTATCGTCTTGTCCAGATAGTAAAATTTTTTTATCTATAAGTCCTAATTTAAATGATTTCATTAATTTATTAGTAGTTATTCAAAGTTTTAAATTAAACAACAAAAAATTTAATGATTTGAATGTTTTTATAGATGATTCCGACATTTTGTTTCTCGATGTAATTCAGGATTTTTTGCAAAAAATAGGAATTGATAATTATAGAAAATCTTCATTATTAGATTATAATGATTTATCAAATAACAATAAAAATATAAATATATTTAATCATAATTCGTTATCAATTGATCAAACAGGAATTAATATTTTTTTAGAAAATCATAATTTATCTGATATTAGTTTAGGTAGATTTACGAAAAGTTTTTATAATTTTGATTTAAGTTTTAATCTGAATATTGGTTTATCAGATACTTTAATAGCAGAATTAGTTTTTTTTCATCTAGAGAGAAATGATATATTTGCAAAATTTCAGAATTTAAAATCTTTTTATAGAAAGCAAGCCACTTTGCAATTAAATAATGAACATGTTATTAAAAAAGATTTTATTTTATATTATTATTTAAAATATAGTTTAACTTTAGAAAAAATTGCTTTTTTATTATCTAAAACGTTTGATATTTCTATAGAAAGCAGTTTAGATTTAACTTCGCAAATTTTAAAACGCTTTTATCAAAGTCAATATCAAAGAAATTATACATCTTCAGGTCCAAAAATTTTTGAAAATAGTTTGTTAGAACGCGCAGAAACCAATTTAATCTCCAAATTAAATTTAAAATTTTTATCTTTAAATTCGAAGAAAAAATAAAAAAGATTATTGTGAAAAAAAAGGTTATTATTGGTTTATCTGGTGGCGTCGATAGTAGTGTATCTGCGTTTATTTTAAAAAAAAGAGGGTATGATGTTGAAGGCGTTTTTATGCGTAATTGGGATAGTAGTTTAAATTATGATTTCCGAGGAAACCCTTTTATTAAACAATCTATTTGTCCTCAAATACAAGATTTTAAAGATGCCCAAAAAATTGCTGAACAATTAAAAATTAATTGTCATTTTGTTGATTTTTCTCAGGCATATTGGGATAAAGTTTTTTCTTATGTTTTAAAACTTTTTAATCAAAATTTAACCCCGAATCCTGATGTTTTGTGTAATAATTATATTAAATTTGCTATCTTTTCGGATTATGTTAATCGTAAATTTAAACCAGATTATATTGCTATGGGTCATTATGCACGTATTCAAGTTATAAATGGTGATCCGATTTTAAAAAAAGCTGAAGATCAAAATAAAGATCAAAGTTATTTTTTGTCTCAATTACAAAAAAAACAATTAACTAAAATTTTATTTCCTATAGGTGATTTAACTAAAATTCAGGTAAGAAAAATAGCTTATCAAGAAAATTTAGTGACAGCTAATAAAAAAGATTCTACAGGCATTTGTTTTATTGGAGAAAGAAGATTTGCAGATTTTTTACAAAATTATTTACCTATTAATAAAGGTTTAATTAAGGATACTAAAGGTAATATTTTACCTAAAAAACATTTGGGAGTGTTTTATTATACTATTGGTCAACGTAAAGGTTTAAATTTAGGTAATCTACCTTGTTGTAATTCATCCCCTTGGTATGTAGTAGGAAAAGATTTAGCGACTAATACTCTCTATGTAGAACAAAATTCTGATAGTATCTATTTATACAGCGATTCTGCTTTAATTACTAATGTTATTTGGCGAGATTATAAAAATTTTCGATATCCAAATATTATGACTTTAAAATCAAAATTTCGTTATCGACAACCTGAGCAAGAAATAAAAGCATATTGGATTGATTATCGACAATTAAAAATTTTTTTTAAAGAAAGGATTAAAGCGGTAGTTCCTGGCCAGATATGTGCTTTTTATTATGAAGATTTTTGTTTAGGAGCAGGAATGATTCAAGAAGTTTATTATAAAAATAAAAAGCGTAAATATGTTTAAAGTTATTATTAATTAATAATTATTATATGAAGTATAAGTTTTAAATATAATTATTGAATAATTGAAATATTATTTATATGATATTATAAAAACAATTTGTAATAACTGAATTTAGGGTTTTGTATGCAATGATGGTTTAAAAGGGATATTAAAGTTAGTTATGAATATTAAGAAAATTAAAGGTACTAAAGATTTTTTTCAAGAAGAAATGTTACATTTACAATTCATAGAAAAAAATTTAAAAAAAATTATTGAGAAATATCATTTCCAAGAAATACGTACCCCTATTTTAGAGTATCATGATATTTTTTATCATGCTACACCTCAATCTGAAATGGTTAATAAGGAAACTTATCAATTTTTAGATAAAAAAGGTCGAAAAATTGTCTTAAGACCAGAAGGAACGGCTGGTATCGTTCGTAGTTATTTAGAGAATAAACTTTATAATTTTGATGATATTTATAAATTTTATTATTGTGGTCCTTTTTTTAGATATGAGAGACCTCAATATGGCCGATATCGTCAATTTCATCAAATAGGCATTGAAATGTTAGGTAATTATTATGATTTATCTGAATTAGAAATTTTTTGTTTAGTTAATGAAATTTTAATTTTTTTTAATTTACCTCAGGCAAAAATTAAAATTAATCATTTGGGTAATGTGCAAACACGTCAAAATTTTATTAAAATTTTTTCTGATTATTTGCAAAATTTTTCATCAGATTTATGCCCTTTATGTTTAAAACGTAAGCAATTTAATATTTTAAGGATTTTTGATTGTAAAATTTGTCAAAATAAAATTTTTTTAAAACAAGCCCCATTAATTTTAAATTTTTTAGATTCATCTATTAAACATCAATTTGAAATATTTTTATCATCGTTAAAGAAAGAAAATATTAATTTTTGTGTTGATCCGACTTTAGTTAGAGGTTTAGATTATTATACGGATATAGTTTTTGAAATTGCATTATCTATACCTAATGAAGAACCTTTTGAATTAATTTTAGGTGGTGGTGGTAATTATAATGATTTAATTTATCATTTTGAAAGTAAAAAAAAGATTAAAGCTATAGGATTTGCTATTGGCATAGAACGATTAATGCTGGCTTTGCAGTATAATAATTTTTGGCAAAACATTGATTATAAATCATTAGATGTATGTGTGTTATCGGTTGATTATTCAGTCAATTATGAATCTTTTAGATTAATTCAAAAATTACGCCAAAATAATATTAATGCCGAAGTTATTTATAATACTGATGGACTTAATTTAACTAAATGTATTAAAAAAGCTTTAAAATTAAAACCTAATTATCTTATTTTTATAGGTGCTAAAGAATTGAAAGAAAATTTTTTGACAGTTAAAAATACTACTACAAAAATAATTTATAATGTTAATTTAAAAAATATTATTACTTTTTTAAAAAAGGAGTTAACTTTACAATCGTAATGAGCAAATATAGCTATAATAATAATGAAATTAATTTAAAAAATCAAGGTGAACAGGTATTTTTAAAAGGTTGGATTGCTCGTAAGCGCAATTTAAGTAATAAAATGTTTTTAATGTTGAGAGATTTTTCAGGATTAATACAATTAGTTATAGAACAAAACCATAAACAATATTCAGAAATATCTAAAATACCAATAGAAACTGTTGTCGAAGTTAAAGGTTTAGTGGTGGAAAGAATTAGTAAAAATCCTAATTTAAAAACTGGTGATGTCGAAATTATTATAAACCAATTGTATGTTTTATCAGAAGCGCAACCCTTACCTTTATTAATTGAAGATAAAAATACTAGTAATGAAAGTCATAGATTAAAATATCGTTATTTGGATTTAAGAAAAGAAAAACAAAAAAAATATTTATTACAAAGACATTATATTACTCAAAATATACGTCAAATTTTAATATCTCAGGGTTTTTTTGAGTTAGAAACTCCTATATTAGCGAAATCTACACCTGAAGGAGCTTTGGATTATTTAGTACCTTCGCGTTTGTATCCTGAATCTTTTTACGCTTTACCTCAATCTCCGCAATTATTTAAACAATTATACATGATTGCTGGATTTGAAAAATACTTTCAAATAGCGCGTTGTTTTCGCGATGAAGATTTGCGATCAGATCGTCAGCCAGAATTTACCCAAGTTGATATAGAAATTTCCTTTTGGTCTCAAGAAGAAATTATGAATTTAGTAGAAAAAATTATGATATGTTTGATTAAAAATTTTAAAAATTATGAAATCGATAAACCTTTTTTTAAATTAACTTATGATCAAGCTATGAAAAAATATGGTTCCGATAAACCTGATTTAAGATTTGATTTATGTATAGAAAATTTGACGAATTTTTTTGATTTATCATTGATATCATCAGAAATGATTAATAAATTGCATATTTTAGGTATTAGATTTTTTTTATCCGAAAAATCATTATTAAATAAAAAAACAATTTTACAATATTGTCGTTGGATTAAAAATCAATATCAATTAGATTTGTATTATTTAATTAAAATTAATGATAAAATTGAAGGTAACTTTATTAATGCTTTAAATAAAGAATTAAATTTTTTAACAAATAATGAATATTGTTTTTTTGTATTTGATTTATCTATGGGAAAATCTTATAACGCTTATGAATCTTTAGGTTTTTTAAGAAATAAATTAGCAAAAGATTTAAATTTAATTGATCCTCAAAAATTATCTTTATTGTGGATCATAGATTTCCCTTTATTAATTTTTGATGATATAGACAATAAATATAAAGCTATGCATCATCCTTTTACTAAACCTGAAGATTATTTAACTTTGGATCAAAATCCTCATGAGGCGAAAGCATGTGCATATGATTTAGTTTGTAATGGTTATGAGATTGGCGGCGGTTCTTTAAGAAATTATCAATACGATTACCAAAAAAAAATATTTCATAAATTAGGTTTTTCTGAAGCAGAAATGCATAAACAATTTGGTTTTTTTTTAGAAGCTTTGCGATACGGTACACCTCCTCATGGTGGTGTCGCTTTAGGTTTAGATCGAATTGTTATGTTATTGACTGATACAGATAATATTAAAGATGTTATTGCTTTTCCTAAAACTCAAACAGCACAAGATTTGATGTTACAGGCGCCTGCTACTGTAACTCAAGAACAATTGAATATTTTAAGTTTATCATTTTTATCTAAGGAAAATAATTGAAATTTATGTTTTTATTATCATTAGCTATTTCATTAAAAAGAGAATATAAATATGTCATTTCAGTTAGCGGTGGAGTTGATTCTATGACTTTATTAGATTATTTATATTCTAGAAAATTTCAAATAATTGTAGTTCATTTTAATCATTTAAAGCGAGAACGATCTTATCAAGATAAAGTTTTAGTAAACGAATATTGTCAATTACGTAAAATACCTTTTTATTATTTTGAATTAAATTTGGGAAATAAAAATTTTCAAAATCAAGCTAGTTTAACTCGGAAATTGTATTTGCAAAAAATAGCTGTTCAATATCAAACTCGTTATATTGTTACAGCTCATCATTTAAATGAGGGCGCGAAAGAAACATATAATTTTGTAATTTAACAAATTATTTGGGAACGGATGATTCCTAAAGGTCACGTAAACACTGCAAAGTGGGCTTGATTAATTATCTCGAAAGAGTAATTAATAACAGCAAAAGCACGAAAGCAAAATGAGGTGAAACAACTAACCAAAAAGTTATTGCCAGACCAGAAGTCAAGGAGAAGGTGTGAATCCCTAAGCGGTTAAAAAGCGTCGTAATAATAAACCTATACTCGGTAAGTTGTTATTTAATCCGAGAAAAGCTTTAATGGAACAAAATTATTAATCATTTTTAATTTTGTATCATCCCGAGCAGTCATTAAATTGGCAAATTAAAGGACTCTTATTATTTAATATAAGTTTAAATAATAGCCTCAGTTTTAAATTAACTGTAAACCGCACCTAAAACTTCATGTAGAATTATATCGTAACTTC
>NZ_JAHBAJ020000016.1:0-10932 GCF_018390775.2 Sesame phyllody phytoplasma
TTAAAAGCGGAACGTTGTGAGAATTGCGACAAAACAACCCAACTTCCAATTCATCACATTGGTACGGTCCGCAATGCGCATCACCGAAGTATCATGAATAAAAGAACAAAGGCATTATGTAAAGATTGTCATCGCAAGATAACCAATCAACAAATACATTATATCAGAAATAACAAGAACAATAAGAATAAATAGCTAATCGACCGTGAGGAGAAATTAGTTCTCGCAAGAGAGTGAATTATGGAAAGCCGGATGCTGGGAAACTTGCTTGTCCGGTTTGGACGGGGGCTGATTGTAAATAAAACAGCAAAGATAAATCGCTGAATAAAACGCAATTAATCTATCCGTATATCATAGATGTATTTTATTTAATAGATATTTAGTCAATAAATATAACCAAAATTACAAAAATTTATTTTTTTATATAACTTTAAATTTATCTTTATACCAGAAATAATAACTATTAATAAAATTTTAATGATTATTAATTTTTATTTAATTTAAAAAAATATCTAAATATTTGTTAATAAATATTAAAAATGATAATTTATATATGTGAATAAAATAAATAAACAGGAGATGTTAAATATGGTTAAATTAAAAAAAATAATTAAAATCATTAATTACAGCACATTGTTTTTATTTTTATTCTCGATTATAAATATTAATCAAGTGATAGCTATAAATAAAGATGAATATATGAACGATCAAGATAATATGAAAATTCATGATATTCATCTAGAAAATACAGAAGATATATTACAACATTTAATAAACAAAAATTGTTATGAAAGTTTCAGTTATTTTGCCTTAGAATACCCATGTTATAATGGACAAAATGTTAAATACGATCTTATTTGGAAAATTAAAAATCCCCCTTTTAAACAATTAGGCACTAATGAATATAAGTTAATGTGTGTTTTGTTTGATAAAGGAGAGAGAGACAAAAAAGATGATATTTATTCTTTAGAAGATTTAAAACAAATGAGCAACGGAGCTTCCAATATGTATATTTTTTGGGTTAAAAACAAATTTTTAGATCCAAATGATAAAAAAAATGTACAGAATCTAATATTTAATAGATTAGAACTAGAATTTAAACAAAAACAAATAAAAGAAAAAATAAAAGAGATAAACGAATTATTAAATTATTTATCACAAGAAGAAAAAAATTTTCTAATTTAGAAAACGATTTTAAATTACAAATACAATCCTTATTAAAGGATAAAAAATCACTTGAAGTTGAAATAATTAATTTAAAGCAAAAAATTAAAAACCTTGAAGACACTAAAAATGACGAAAATATTCTTAAAAATAAACAAATTAAAGAACTTAATAGTCAATTGGATTTATTAAAAAAAGATATCCAAAACGAAAAAGAAAAATATCAACAATTGAATAATTATTTTAATAATAAACAAAAAAAATATTCAGGAATTCGTGATTTTTTACATCAAAACTTTTTTCGTTTTTAATTTATATTATCAATTATTTTAAAAATTAATCATTTTCATGTAACGATAAATGTTAATATTAAGTAATTCTAGAAATTAATTTTAAAATTTATTTTGAAAAAATAGAATTTAAAAAAAAATGTATCTGTAATTTTAATATCATTAAAGAAATAGAAGATAATATTTATAAATTATAAATTAATAATAAAATATTTTTAGGAAACTTACAGATAAAAACTAATAAAATCAACTTTTAAAGTTGATTTTATTATTTTGATATATATCAAAGACAATAATATGATGTATTAAAGTAGAATTATATTAAATTTAATTTCTAAATATAAACATTAAAATAAATAAAATTAATGTTATTTTATGAAATAGAATTTTTTAAATTTTTAGATATAATATGCAATTTAATAATATTTTTTAAATAATAAATAAAACACTGATTAAACTGATTCGATATAAAAATTATTTTTAATATATTGAATATTATATCGGATTTCGTCATAATGATTTTTTTTTATTTCATAAATTATTTTGGAAAATCTTTTTTGATTTTCTTTTTCCTTTTTAATTTCTTTATAAAAATATTCTTTTTTTTCTTCGATTTGTGTTATTTGTGATTGTAATTTTTCATTTTCTTTGTCAATATCGTATTTTTGTATTTGTTGATGTATATTTGGGATATTATTATTTTTGTACAATTGGCGTTGTTTAAAGTTATTCTCAGATGTAGTTAATTGTTTAAATTCATCTTCGATAATTTGCGGATTAGGAAGAGAATTTATTTTTTTTTGTAAATTGTTTATTTTTATTTGGCTTTCATTAAATAGTTTTTGCCATTTATATATTGAATCTTGTCTTTGTTTTATTTTCTCTTTAAGGTTAAATTTTGTTTTTTCATTTTGAATAAAAATTTGATCTTTAGGTGGTAAAAAAGATATTTCAAAAACATCATCACAATAAAATTCTAAAAAATAATTTTTAATTTTTTTCCATTGATCAATGTTAATATTAGTTTTATGGTTATTTTCCGCTAGAGCATTAAATCCTTGTATTGATGATTGCATTTCTAAATCAATGTTTTCTATAAAATTTGAATCCAGTAATTGTAGGTTAAAACCCATATTATTTGCAAAATTTGAATTCGATATTTCTTGAAAATCAATATTATTATTATTTACATTATTAATATTTTCGCTAATATAAATATTTTTATCTTTCGGATACACATCAAAGTCTTGTATTGACGCTAATTCTTTAGAATTTATTTCTTCTGATAAATTTGAATTAGACACTTCTTGAAAAGAAATATCATTTTCATAATCATTATTAATTTTCGTTTTTTTAATATATATAAAAATTATTATAATCGCTAACAATATAATACTTAAAATTAAAAAATGTTTTTTACGCAAATTTATCATAATAATTTTATCGTTTTTCTTTCTAAAAAATAATAAAAAATTAAAAAAATTATTTTTTTATTATTAAAATCACATTTTAATTATTATACATTGTTTGTTTATATTTGATTTAAAAAATCTGATGTATTCTCGAAATATTAAAAATAAATAATAAATATAAAATTTGGCTTAATATTTTTTTATTTAACATTATTTTTTTAAAATTGTATAATAATGATATATTCAAATTTCCATATTTGATAATAATTGCTATTATCAGAAAGGCTGTGAAATTCATGAATCAATCTTATTTTTTTCAAAAAAAATTATTAAAAAACTATCTTAGTATTAATCCAGATTATAATAATTTATATAAAGAAAAAACATCATTATCTTTTGAAATATTTCAAAAAGAAACGCCCAGAAGCCAAAAACTCAAAAGTTTCACGGAAATTTCTAAATCTAAATTTAAAATTACTAATATTAAATCAGAAAATAAATATAAAAAATATAAAATACAATCTATTTCTACTCAAACCCAAATAAAATTTTTAAAAAATAAATATAAAAATTTAATCGAAAAACCTCAAAATTACCAACCTTTTCAAAAAAATTTAGAACCAATTTATCAAAATGGTATAATACAGTATAAAAATAATTATTTATATAAATGCTCCTTCTATAGCCACTCCTCAGCTGAGGAATAGAAAAAAATAAAAGGAGTTTAATAATTAATGTTTAAATACAATAATCCAATTACAATTATAAAAAATTATGTATTAATTTTATTAGGAATTTTATTAATTAGTATTAATAATCATTCTATTATGGCAACAAAGTTCAATACTAAAGATAAAGAAATTATAAACCATGAAATTAACGATCAAGAAGTAAACAAAAACTTTCAATTATTAAATGATATAAAACAAAAAATTTTGATTATGTTCATCCAAATATCATCGATAGATCTTAAAAACAATAAATATGCATTAATATCAAACGATAATGATGTTATTCCGCAAATAAAAGATTTTTTGAAACAATCAAAACAAAAATATCCTGATTTAATCGAGAAAGATATTAAAAAAGTAACTAAATGGGTATTTTTAAATGGAGATACAGAAGATCAAAACAAGATTTATAATATATTACAACAAATATTATTGAATTGCGCTCGATAATGGTTAATTAAAATTAACCTAATATAAGAATATAAGAGTCAAAGAAACCTAAATTCACATTATATCACTAATAATCAGTACCAATTAAGCACTATTATACTAAATATCTAGTCAACAAGTATGCACCAAACTAGAAGTTAAGGATAAGAAAGGTTGAAATCATTAAGTGGTTAAGTAGTATAGTAATAATTAAAATATCTCTAGTAAAAAAATAAAGTTTTGGATATTGATATTTTTAAAACCAAATTATACCTTAAAATCATTATAATTAAATCTGTTAATCATCAAGACCAACTTTTAAGTTGGTCTTTTTTTGTTTTTTTTAACAAAAATGAAAACAATATTTTTTAATTTATTCTAAAAAGAAATAATTTTTTAAGAAAAACTTTATTTTTAATTTTTTTAAAAAATAAATAAAATTTAAAAAAATATTTGATTAATTCGGGATATTATTTTTTGGAGGTACTAAAAGAATTATATTATTTAAAAATATTAATTAAACAGAAATTTATACATGATTCTTTATAATATTTGAATTTTTACTAAATAAAACTAATTTAAATTCTTATTATTTTTTTAATGTTGACGCAAATATTAATATTTGGTAAAATTGATTTACATGTTATTAAATTGAAAATTAATTTAATGTTTATAAACTTAATATATTATTATTTATAATCATATTTTTATTTTATATCGGTTTTCAGTAAATTCTTAATAGATAAAATTAAATTATCTATTAAGTTAAATAGTTTTATATTTTTTATTTTTTTTATTCCTTAATTTAAATGGTCTATTATATTAAAAAATTTAATTCTTTTAAAACATTTGTTAATTTATAATTATTTATTTTTGGAAATTTTTTTATTGAAAATTATAATTTACAATAAATATTTTTAAATTGGTTATATTTTAGTAAATCAGATTTCAAACGTAAAAATTATATTAAAAAATTTTTTTTGGTTAATTTAATAAAAAAATATTCTTACCGTATATAAATCATATTTATTATTTTTTTATTTAATTTTTTTAATAATTTTAAAATATTTTAATTAAAAAACAATTAATAAAAAAATTGAGATAAAATTAACGGAAAAGGTTTGTTTAGTATGTTTGAAAAATCCATGCAACATAAAATTATTAAATTATTAATTACAGTTTTTATGTTTTTTTTATTATTAAATATTTTTTCAAAAATATCATTTAATCTTAATAATGAGAGCAAAAAATCCAAATTATTTTTGAATACACAAATAAATAAAGTTGCAAAGTTACAAACAAATACACCTGAAGAGCAAAAATTAATTTTTATAGATAATAATATTATTGATCCTGATGAAGTTATTGTAATTTTAAAAGAAAGAATAGTTAATCAATTTTTAAAAAGAAATAAAATAGCAAAAGCTTTTGAATTAGCAAACAAAGATTTAGATATTAAATTTACAATACCAAATCGTAATCAACCAATAAAAGATGAAAAAAAATTTATAAAAGAATTAATCAAGATTGATCCCCAAATAACCCTAAAAGATGATATAATCGAAGAACTTAAATATATATTATTAAAAGAATATAGAGAAAAAAAACAATTATTTAACTCATATGATTTTTTTGTAAATTATAAATTAATTCACAATAAAATAAGAAATTCCCATATATATCAAATTCATGAATTATACAAAAATTCTCAAATCCAAAATATAAAATATCCTTTTTATACAATAGTGTTAAAATTGATTTTAGAAGATAAAGAAAATGAAATCATTAAATCAAAGGAACAACTTAAACAATTGCAAGCTAATTTCAATTATTATAATGTAATAGAAAATCGAATAAAAAATGAAAAAGAATTTGAAAATAATTTAATAGCAATAGATTCAACATTAACATATCAACAAAATTTGTTAATTTTAAAAGAAAAGATAAAAAATCAATTTAAAGAAAAAAATCAATTAGCGAAATTATATGATCAAATGCGAACAGAAATAGAATTATCTAGTTTTGAAACTAAAGAACAATACTATATTCAAAACGAAGAGGATTATATAAAAAACTTCTTGTTGACATCTGTAAATATGCCGACTTCGAAAGAAAAAATTTTAGAACATTTCCAGAGAATATTATTATTAGAATATAAAAATAAAAAAAATATTTTAAATTTATATAGTTCTTACTTAAAAAAAATAATAGATATAATGTTGGATAAAATATCAAATAATTTTACAACATGGTCGCCAACTAAAATAGGTATAATAAATAAAATAATAAATAATCCTTTATTCACTTCATTTCTAAGATTTGAAATAGAAGATGCTCAAAACGAAATTATTAATTTAAAAGAACAAATTAAAAATACACCGGCAACTCTAAAAAATTTAGAGGATACCAAAAACGAATTACAAAATGATTTTCAAAATAAGTTAAAAAATTATTTTATCGCTTATGATCAAAAAATTAATGATTTAAAAAAACAAATAGAACAACTAACTAAAAATGATCAAAAACACGACGAAACTGATCGAAGACACGACGAAATTGACAAAATACACAATGAAAATGATCAAAAACACGATGAAACTGATCAAAGACACGATAAAAATATTATTGATTTCAATAAAAGATTACAAACATTAACTGAAACTGACAAAATACACGACGAAACTGATCGAAGACACGACGAAACTGATCGAAGACACGATGAAACTGATCGAAGACACGACGAAACTGATCGAAGACACGACGAAACTGATCGAAGACACGATAAAAATATTATTGATTTCAATAAAAGATTACAAACATTAACTGAAACTGACGAAATACACGACGAAACTGATCGAAGACACGACGAAACTGATCGAAGACACGATGAAACTGATCAAAGACACGATGAAACTGATCAAAGACACGATAAAAATATTATTGATTTCAATAAAAGATTACAAACATTAACTGAAAATGACGAAATACACGACGAAACTGATCGAAGACACGACGAAATTGACAAAATACACAACGAAAATGATCGAAGACACGACGAAAATGATCAAAGACACGACGAAAATGATCAAAGACACGATGAAACTGATCAAAGACACGATGAAACTGATCAAAGACACGATGAAACTGATCAAAGACACGATAAAAATATTATTGATTTCAATAAAAGATTACAAACATTAACTGAAACTGACAAAATACACAACGAAAATGATCGAAGACACGACGAAAATGATCAAAGGCACTATGAAAATTATCAAAGACACGATAAAAATACTATTGATTTTGATAAAAGATTAAAAACATTAACTGAAATTGATCGAAGACAAGATGAAAGTATTATAAAATTCAATCAAAGATTTAAAACATTAACTAAAAATGATCAAAGACAAAATGAAAATGATCGAAAACAAGATGAAAGCATTAATAAGGTTACAGACAAAGTCACGAGCTTCGATACGATTCACAAAACATTGACCGAAGATAAATATGAAGTAGAAAAAACATTCACACAAAATATAATCGATTTAAAGTATAAAAATAAATTAATAAAAGAACAAAACCAAAACAATCAAATTTTTAAAAAAAATAATACAAAATTTATCGAATTAGCTCACAAATATTTAACAAATATTTATTCCATTGATACTCAAAAATGGATATTTTTATTTAAAAAATATAGTAAAATTTATTTAGTAATAATTACATGTATGATAAATATTTTATTTTACTTATTATTATTAAGTAATAAATTTAAATCATAATTTAAACATAATTATAAAATGATAAACTTAAAACTTATTTTAATTAAAAAGTTTATTTTTTTAATTAAATTTCTTAATATAAATATTTTTATTATCAAGTGTTAAATTGTAATCTAAAATTATTTAGATTAATTTTTGAAATAAAATTTTTTAGTTATTAAAGATACTACCACACCTTAATAGACTTGATGATTATATTTTTGTTGGTTTAGTTGCCGGTGGAGGGCTTGGATGAGCGTGATTTTGTCACTGCCATATTTATTAATCATTCAAAGAAAATTTATTTTATGGTTCTTTTCCTTTGCCAATGAATAAAGATATAAAAAAAGACCTTTATGGAGAAATTTAAATTTACTTAATTGTTTTAAATAAGTGATTTGAAATGATTATTATTTAGTTAGGTCTAATAATGATAAATACTTTTGGTCATATGTTATCATTTCTTTTACAAATTCATTATCCTTATTAATAATTTGTTGCGATTTCGTCCGCATAAGGAAATTTAATTTCTAATAAAATGTTAGTTTGTCCGAATCCATTAAGACCTGAAGAAAACATATTAATTTTATCATCGATAAAGATAATATAAGAGAACTTTAATTAAGATGTTGTTCAAAAAAAGCACACACTACAAGGTCTGTTTTTAACCATATTCGTTATTTTTATTTTTTTTGTTCCATTTATAAGATTATTTTGGTTTTTTAACATAACTCTATTTTTTTATTTTTTTAGAACTTGATGATGAGTTTTCTGTTTGGTTATTTCTTTTTTGTTTTGTTGATATTAGTTTAGTAATTCTAGTTAAATTAATTTGAATTCCTTTTTTATTAAAATATTCAATACCTTCCTTTAAATCATTAATTGCTTTATCTACCGAATCATAACTTCTTTTTGTTGATTTTTATTATTAATAAAATATCCATTTTTTGAGTTACTAATGGAATAAATATTTTGTTAAATATTTTTGTGAGTTACTGATAATTTGTATTATTTTTAAAATTTGGATTGTTTTGGTTTTGTTCTTTTATTAATTTATTTTTATACTTTAAATCGATTATATTTGTAGAATGTTTTTCTACTTCATATTTATCTTCGGTCAATCGTTTGCGAATCGTATCGAAGCCGTGACTTTGTCCGTAACCTTATTAATGTGCTTTCATCTTGTTTTCGATCATTTTCATTTTGTCTTTGATCATTTTTAGTTAATGTTTTAAATCTTTGATTGAATTTTATAATACTTTCATCTGGTTCTCGATCAATTTCAGTTAATGTTTTTAATCTTTTATCAAAATCAATATGTATTTTTATCGTGTCTTTGATAATTTTCATAGTGCTCTTTGATCATTTTCGTCGTGTTCGATTCTTTCGTTAGGTATTTTGTCAGTTTCAGTTAATGTTTGTAATCTTTATTGAAATCAATAATATTTTTATCGTGTCTTTGATCAGTTTCATCGTGTTCGATCAAAGTTTCATCGTACTTTGATCAGTTTCATCGTGCCTTGATCATTTTCGTCGTGTCTTGATCATTTTCGTCGTGTCTTCGATCATTTTCGTTGTGTATTTTGTCAATTTCGTCGTGTCTTCTGATCAGTTTCGTCGTGTATTTCGTCATTTTCAGTTACTGTTTGCACCTTATTGAACCAATAATATTTTTATCGCCCTGATCAGTTTCATCGTGTCTTTGATCAGTTTCATCGTGTCTGATCGCTTCGTCGTCTTCATCAGTTTCGTCGTGTATTTCGTCAGTTTTCGTTAATGTTTGTAATTTTTTATTGAAATCAATAATATTTTGAATGTGTCTTTCGATCAGCTTCTGTCGTGTTCTCGATCAGCGTTTCCGTCGTGTCTCTGACTGCTCTATCGTGTTCGATCAGTTTCGTCGTAAGTCTTCGATCAGTTTCAGTCGTGTATTTTGGTCAGTTTCAGTTAATGTTTGTAATCTTATTGAAATCAATAATATTTAGACGTGTCTTTGATCAGTTTCATCGTGTTTTTGATCATTTCATTGTGTATTTTGTCAATTTCGTCGTGTCTTCGATCAGTTTCGTCGTGTTTTTGATCACGTGAGTTGCTGTTCGTATTTGTTTTTTTAAATTACACTTTGATCGATAAGCGATAAAATAATTTTTTAATTTATTTAGAAAATCACTTAATTGTTTTTGGTATCCTCTAAATTTTTAGAGTTGCCGGTGTATTTTTAATTTGTTCTTTAAATTAATACTCGTTTTGAGCATCTTCTATTTCAAATCTTAGAAATGAAGTGAATAAAGGATTATTTATTTTATTTATTATACTCTATTTTAGTTGGCGACCATGTTGTAAAATTATTTGATATTTTATCCAACATTATATCTATTATTTTTTTAAGTAAGAACTATATAATTTTAAAATATTTTTTATTTTTATATTCTAATAATAATATTCTCTGAAATGTTCTAAAATTTTTCTTCAGTCGGTATATTTTTTACAGATGTCAACAAGAAGTTTTTATATAATCCTCTTCGTTTTGAATATAGTATTGTTCTTAGTTTCAAAACTAGATAATTCTATTTCTGTTCGCATTTGATCACAATTTCGCTAATTGATTTTTTTCTTAAATTGATTTTATCTTTTCTTTAAAATTAACAAATTTTGTTGATATGTTAATGTTGAACGGCTGCTATTAAATTATTTTCAAATTCTTTTCATTTTTATTCGATTTTCTATTACATTATAATAATTGAAATTAGCTTGCAATTGTTTAAGTTGTTCCTTGATTTAATGATTTCATTTTCTTTATCTTCTTAAAATCAATTTTAACACTATTGTATAAAAGTTGGATATTTTATATTTTGATTTGAGAATTTTTGTATAATTCATGAATTTGATATATGGAATTTTTATTTTATTGTGAATTAATTTATAATTTACAAAAATCGCTTAGCAATAATTGTTTTTTTCTCTATATTCTTTAATAATATATATTTAAGTTCTTCGATTATATCATTCAGGGTTATTTGGGGACTGGGATCTTGATTAATTCTTTTTATAAATTTTTTTCATCTTTATTGGCTGATTACGATTTGGTATTAAATTTATCTAAATCTTTGTTTGCTAATTCAAAAGCTTTTGCTATTTTATTTCT
>NZ_JAHBAJ020000017.1:0-8411 GCF_018390775.2 Sesame phyllody phytoplasma
TATTTTTTTAGGATTATTATTTATAAATAATAACAAAAATAATAAAAAATTATATGCTTTACCTGGAATAGATTTAAATATAAGACAACAACAACTTGAAGAGGAAAGAAACCGTTTACTTATATCATTCAATAATATTTTTAATAATATGGATTTAAATTCTTCAACACGTTTAAGAATGATGAGGGAAGTTGCCGAAAGTATGAATTGTACATTGGATGATCTCCAAAGGATAAATCAACAAATTTTGATGCGTGATCAATATCATCTACAAAACCAAAATAACCGAAATCAACAAAATAATAATAGAAGAAATTAAAACAATTCGAATTTAATAATCATAAACTTAAAGATCCCTCTTTCTCAGAGGGGATCTTTTTTTTATTTAATAACTAAATGAAGTTAAAATCTATGTTAATTAAAAAATCTTTAATCTTTATTTAGGAAAATATATTTTGTTCATTATTCAAAAAAATTTTTCAGAAAAAGTAATTAATCATAAAGATCAATACGTTAAATAACACAATCAAACTATGATATTAACATCTTTAAAAATATATTAATACTTCAAAAATTACGTCCCATTACAAGTTAAATCTTTTTGCGATTAATAGCAAAATATTTGGAATAACTTTTACTTCTGAATAATACACTGAAAAAAAGTAACAAAACTAAATCCTACATCACGCAGATTCTTTAAAAAACAATTAACCTAAATTTTCCTGATACCAATATTAATTAAATTTTACAACCAAATATGTTCCGACATATAAAAATTTATAATTAATGTTTTTTAAATTATTAAACTAAATAAAATTTTTTTATTTTAAATAATTAAAAAAATAAACATTTATATTAATAATAAATTTAAGCAAATATAAAATTTATAAAAATTATTCGAAATATCTAAGTTTTTTCAATTATTTTAATAAAAATATATTAAAAAATCTCAAATAAGAATAATATTTAAATATATTATTTGGGAGTTGGAAAAAATTTTTTTAAAGTATAACATAGATATTTAATAAAATATAAAACTAATTAATCACAAAAAATTTCATTTTTAAAATTAAAATCAAAAATTATTGATTTAAAATAATTTAACACTTAACAAAATTTAAAAATTTAAAACAGTTAAAACTAATAAATATTAAAATCAAATAAAGCGAAACTTAGAGTAGTCGTCAGCCTAATTTTAAAATTAAAATATCTTAAAAAACATAAAGAAGACAAAAGATAATAACCTTTATATGGCAAAAAGTTTTAAAGATATTTTAATAATATATTATACGTCGTTTTGTTGAAAAATTGCTTGTCCGGTTCTGCAGAGAAACTAACTTGACGGTAATATATAATGAAATAAATTACATTATTAAACTTCACTATTCTACTATATTATTATATTATTTTTTGATGTATTTAATAAAAATATTATTATATAATTGTTGATGGTTATACAAAGATATTCATAATTAAACTATTGCAAAAAAATAGTTTTAATTAAATTAAATTTCCCAAGGTAATATAAACAGTATAAAAATTTTAATTCATTGTTCATTGAATAAAAAATAATCAAATAATAAAGCAATCAAATAATATATTTTGAATATAATTTTGGATATCTATAACAAAAAGTTATTTGTTAAACTAAAATTATATATATAAAAAACACCTTAATCGACAAAAAATTTATATATTTATCAACAAATATTATCATTAAAAAATAATAATCAAAAAAATTTATCGCTTTATTTTTAAATTATGAAAAAATTTTATTCAATTAATAATTCAAATATTATTAAATATAAATTTTATTATGAATTACTTTGGATAAATAAATTTAAAATTACATATAACGTTTTATAAATAATTACGAAAAGCAACTAAGAATTAACTTCTTTAATAATATATGTTTTAAATAGTTTACTATTCATTAAAACCTAAGTTTAAAAAGTTAATTAATACATAATTATAATTAATATTTTATCATTAGTGATGTCAAAATTAAAGTTACATATATGGTACGCAAGTTATTTGCTAGAAAATATTCGATAATTAATAAATTTAAAAGGAAGTTTGAATATGTTTTTGGTTAATAATTTATGGAATCAATTGAAATTTTTTGGAATTTTTTTAGCTGGATTTGGTGCCGGAGGTATTACTTTTTCTCTGGTATATTTATTTTTTATTGTTAAAAATTTTAATAAAAATTTTAAAATTTCTTTTAATGAAACAGAAGATTTAGCAGAAAACGAAAAAGTTAATAAATTAATTAAAAAACATCAATTAACATTTTTAAATAAAACTCAAGAAAATCCCCAAAAATATATAGAAATATTGTTTCAAGAAATACAAAAATTAACTTTAGAAATAGCAACTATTTTTTATCCGAGGTCGACTTCTCCTTGTTTAGAGTTAAATCTCGGAGAAACTTTATTATTAATAGAATATTTGCATAAAAGAATTGATATTTTATTTCAAAATAAAATTTTATGCATTTTTAAACGTATGACTTTGCGACAAATTATGGTTTTAAAATATAAATTAATAAATAAAAAATATTTACAAAAAATTCAAAAAACTAATAAATTAATGAATTTTTTAAGTACTTCAGTTAATATAATTAATCCTTTTTATTGGGCTAAAAAATTGTTTTTACAACGTCTTTATCATATTTTATTAGATAAAATTGGTTTAGCTATTATTTTAATATCTGGCGAAGAAGTATATAAGGTTTATAGTAAAAAAATTTTTGTTCCTGATCAAGATTTGAAATTATATCTACAAAATTTAAAACAAGAATTAGATAAAAATAATAAATAATAAAATTTAATAATTATAATAATTATTATTTTATTAAAAAATAAGAAGAGTAAGATAATGCGTGAATTTTGTATTCAATGGTTTCCTGGTCATATGAAAAAAACCTTTAAAGAAATAGATCAATCTTTAAAAATGATTGATTTAATGTTAGTAATTTTAGATGCAAGAATACCTTATTCAAGTGTCAATTGGGAATTGTTAAAAACATTTAATAATAAGCCATTTTTATTGTTGTTAAATAAAATATCTTTAGCGGATATGTCTAAAATAAATATTTTTAAAAATTTTTTTGAAAAAAATAAAATACCGGTATTATGGATTGATGCTAAATCAAAAATTAATATTCATCAAATTAAACCCTATATATATAAAATTTTAAAAATAAAAAAACCCTTTTGGGAACATAAAATTTTAAAATTAATGATTACCGGTATCCCTAATGTGGGAAAATCAACATTAATTAATTGTTTAGCTAATAAAAAGATTGTTAAAACTGCGAATATACCAGGTATCACAAAACAAATGCAATGGATTAAAATAGATCAAAGAATTAAATTATTAGATACTCCTGGAGTTTTATATCATAAATTTAGTGATCCTTATATTGGATATAATTTAGCTATTTGCGGCTGCATTAAATCTACTTTATATCCGAAATTACCTATTGTAGAATATTTATTAACTTATCTTAAAAAACATTATTATCAAAATTTAAAAAAATGTTTCAAATTGGATGAACAAGAATTAGAATTACCTAATTTATGGTATAAAATAGCACAAAAAAATATTTATTTAACAAAAAATAATATTATTGATGAAAATAAAGTTTTAGATATGATTTTGTATAAAGTATCTAATGGTTTTATAGGTCCTGTTAATTTTGATTTAAATTTCTTTAATGTGATATAATTGCTTTAAAAGTTATGCAAGTAAATAATTTATAATAGAAAACTTCATTTTATAGATTTAATAATTTCTTTAAGGAGCATTTTTAACTATGAAGTCACAAGTAATTATTGTAGAATCACCTTCTAAAGCTAAAACTATCAGTAGTTTTTTTGATCATAAAATTTTAGTTTTATCTTCAAAAGGACATATACGTAATTTATCTTTAAAAGGTAATGATAATTTAGGTATTGATATTGATAATAATTTTAAACCTGATTATTGCATTATTAAAGGTAAAGAAAAGTTAGTTCAAAATTTAATTTCCAAAACTAAAGATAAACATGTATTTATAGCTACTGATTTTGATAGAGAAGGCGAAGCTATTGCATGGCATTTAGCTCAAGTTTTAAAATTAAAACCGTTAGATAAAAATAGAATTTTTTTTAGTGAAATCAATAAAAATGTTGTTATTAAAGCTTTTAATAATCCTGTAACGATTAATAAACGTTTAGTAGAATCACAAGAAACTCGACTTATTTTAGATAAAATAATTGGGTTTAAATTATCTTCTTTAGTTAGACGTATTCGTTCTAAATCGGCAGGGCGTGTTCAATCAGTAGCTTTAAAACTTGTTGCTGAACGCGAAAAAGAACATAATGATTTCATTCCCGAAGAATATTATTTAATTAAAGCTATTTTTGAAAATTTTACAGCTAATTTAATTATTAATCCCAAAAATCCTAAAATTAAACTTGAAGAAGCTAATCAAATTTTAAATCAGTTAAAAAATAAAAAATTTTATTTAAAAGATATAATAAAAACTAAAAATTTAAATAAACCTCCGAAGCCATTTATTACTGCTACTTTACAACAAGAATCTTTTAAATATTTAGGTATGAATGCTCGTAAAACTATGATCATTGCGCAAAAACTTTATGAAGGAGTTAAAATAGATCAGGAAATAATCGGATTAATTACTTATATGAGAACCGACTCTTATCGTATGTCCGAGGAATTTGTTGAAAATGCTCAAAGTTTTATTAGCGAAAAATTTGGTTCTTCTTACGTAAATGATATAAAATTAAAAAATTTATCTAAAAAACGTATAGAAGCTCATGAAGCTATTCGCATTACTGATATAAAAAAAACTCCTCAACAAATTAAGTCTTATTTAAATAAAGATGAATTTTCTTTATATAATTTAATTTATCAAAAAACTATATCTAGTTTAATGAGTGCAGCAGTTATTAATAAAACACAGTTTATTTTTGAAATCGAAAAATATTTATTTCAAGTTGAAGGTTATCAAATGATATTCGATGGTTATTTAAAAACTAGTGTTTATTCTAATTTTAAAGAAATATTATTACCTGATTGGCAAAAGCATCAATATTATTTACCTCAAAAAGTTATAGCTAAATCCCAAATGACTTTACCGCCGCCTCGTTATAACGAAGCTTCTTTAATTAAACATTTAGAAAATTTAAAAATAGGCAGACCTTCAACTTATTCTCACATTATTGAAACTTTAAAAAATAGATATTATGTAAATATTAAAGATAAGAAAATGATTTGTACTCAACGAGGATTAATGACGAATGAACTTTTAATAAAATTTTTTAATTCTTTTATTAATATCGAATATACAGCTTATATGGAAGAACAATTAGATAATATAGCTAATGGTCAAGTAGATAAAATAACTATTTTAAATAAATTTTATGATGATTTTATTAAATTATTTATAAATGCTAATAATAATATTAAAGTTATGAAAAATATTACAACACAAAAAAAATGTACTATTTGTGGAGATTTTATGGTAGAACGTTACAGTAAATATGGTGTCTTTTTAGGATGCAATGCTTATCCTAAGTGTAAAAATTCCGATATTGATCAAAAAAAATCTATAATTTTAACAAATCAAAATTGCTCCTCTTGTGGATCTTTAATGGCAGAAAGGAATGGGAAATATGGTAAATTTTTAGGTTGTAGCACTTATCCGAAGTGTAAACAAATTATCTCTTTTAATAAAAATAATAAATCAGAAAATAAAAAAGAAGAGAAAGAAAAATTATCTCAAAAATAAATTTATTATACAATTTAAATTGATATATTTATAGAGTTAATAATTTTATCTATTGCCATGGTATATAATTAAGAGGAAATAAATAAATTATGTTTAATTTTTTTAAAAAATTATTTAAAGAAAAAACTCAAAATAAAAAAAATTTTTTTGCAAATTTAAAAAATTTATCTGAAGAACAAATACCAGAATGGGTCCAAAGAATTAAATCACAAAATAAATTAACTGATAATTTATTAGATGAATTAAAGATTTTATTACTGAAATCAGATTTAGGTCTAGAATCCACTCAAAATTTAATGAATCAAATTCGCAAAAATATTTCATCAGATATTTTAGCTCAACCAAAATATTTTTTAAATTTTCTAAAAGAACAAATATTGCTATTCTATCAACAAAATAATAAAAGTAATAATAACGACAATATTTCAAAACAAAAACCACAAATTTATCTTTTTGTGGGAGTTAATGGTTCTGGCAAAACTACCACTATTGGAAAATTAGCTACTCAATTAGTTAAACAAAATAAAAAAGTTTTATTGATAGCAGCAGATACTTTTCGTACCGGAGCGATAGATCAATTAGAAAGTTGGAGTATAACTTCAAAAAGTAATTTTTTTTCAAAAAATAATAGTCAACCAGCAAGTGTCATTTTTGAAGGTTTGAAATATAGTAAAAATCAAGATTTTGATGTGATTTTATGTGATACTTCCGGAAGATTACAAAATAAAGATAATCTAATGCAAGAATTAGCTAAAATAGACAGAGTTATTAAAAAGTATAATACTCAAGCTCCTCACGAAACCTTTTTAATTTTAGACGCTATGACAGGCCAAGAAGCTTTAAAACAAGTGGAATCTTTTAGTCAAAAAATTCCGGTTACTGGTATTATTCTTACAAAATTTGATCATTTTTCTAAAGGAGGGTTAATTTTAGCAATTAAGCATTTATATCAATTAGAAACTAAATATATAGGTATTGGTGAATTACCAAATGATTTATTGAAATTTGATATTCAAAATTATGTTAATTGTTTATTTGACAATTAATAAAATTAAATATTATATATAATTAAAATTTATTATAAATAATATTTTTATTAATATAATATCAATAAATAAAAAAAGGAGTTATTAATGAATTTTTTAAGTAATAGTGTTCAAAAAATAATTGATAAAATCGGTAATAAAAAATATATTAAACAAGAAGATATTGATAATATCATGCAAGAGATTAATCCTGCTTTATTAAAAGCAGATGTTGATTATGAAGTAGTCATTAAATTTAATGAATTAATTAAACAACAAACTTTAAATATGGAAATCTTAAAAGGTTTAACCCCTCAACAACAAGTTATTAAAATAATTCAAAATACTTTAACTAATATTTTAGGTAGTCAACCTTTACCTTTAAATTTAAAAGATAATAAGTTAAATATTTTTATGTTAATAGGTATGAAGGGTAGCGGAAAAACAACTGTTGCAGGTAAATTAGCTTATTTTATATATAAAAAAAAGATTGATAAAATTTTGTTAATTGCAGCAGATTATCATAGACCTGGTGGAATTCAACAATTACAACAAATAGGGAAAAATATTAATATAGAAGTTTACACTAACAATGATACAAATGATGCATCAGAAGTTATTTTGCAAGGTATTAATTATGCAAAAAAAAATAATTTTCAAGCTGTTATTATAGATACTACCGGATTCTCTCCTGAAGATGAAATTAGTGTTAACAATTTAGCCTTAATTAAAAAAAATATTAAACCCGATGAAACTTTTATTGTTGTTGACGCTTTAGGAGGTCAACGAATATCAGGAAAAATTAAACAAATTAATGAAAAATTATCATTTACTGGAGTAATTATGACTAAAATGGATGCTAAAACTTCAGGAGGTTTAATTTTATCTATTAGATATATTACAAAATTAGCTATTCGTTTTATTTCAAGCTCAGAGCAACATAATGATGATAATTTTGAATTTTTTTATCCTGAAAGAATAGCTTCTCGAATTTTAGGTATGGGTGATTTATCTACTTTAATAGAAAATATAGAAAATAAAATAGATCCAAAACAAAATGCCGAATTAATAGATAAATTATTTCAAGACAATTATAATTATTATGATTTACAAAAACATTTAAATTTAATTAAAAAGATGGGATCTTTTCAAAAAATTTTAAATTTTATTCCTGGAATAGGTAATAAAATAACTAATTTAAATATTTTAGATAATAATATAATAGTTAAATTTGAAGCTATTATCCAAAGCATGACACATAAAGAAAGATTAAATCCGACATTACTGGCTAATAATAATCGTCGTCGTCATCGTATTAGCAAAGGTTCTGGTACAACTAATCAAGAAATTAATTTATTGATTGATTTTATCGAAAAACAAAAAAATTTAACAAAAAAAATAGATAATAAAAATTTGAATAAAGATTCTTCAATCACAGATTATCAAGATCTTATAAATAAATTTTTAGATTCACAATAAATAGTTTTTAATAGGGGAGTTAATAAAATTCTATGAAACATTTAATATTAGTAGATGGGCATGCACTTATTTTTCGTGCTTACTATGCTACCGCTTATAAACAAAAA